>JABSPC010000782.1 GCA_013215515.1 Crocinitomicaceae bacterium | reverse complement strand
TAAAGTTACCATACATTCTTAAATAATTTTCGGCTTTACCTAAATACGCATTTCTAACAATGTACATAGGAGCTAATTCTACTTTACCTCCTCCGGTTCGCATTATTTCTGATTCAAAAAATGAAAGAGAAGAAAAACTCCAACAAGTACCTGTTCTACCTTGACTTTTCACTCCTGTAGCTTCGTTATCAGCTAAGATATCAAAGTAGTAATGTCCATCTTTTTTATTTTTAATAGTATCGTTAACTGCGTTATCTGTTGGTATAGTAACGTTTGATTTGTCTTGTGCCTGAACTGCTCCTATTGTAAATAGAGCAACCAATGCTAATGCTAAATTTCTCATGTATAATAAATATGTAGTTAGTTTATTTTTTGAAGGCATAAAAGTAATAAAAAAAGCAAGATAAATTATAATGCCTTTTTCCAACACCTTTTTCTCTTGTGCTGAATGTTCTCGTAGTTCTTCCAGTTTTGGATTACTTTCTGGTTGGTTTCGAAAATACCTGTAGTTTCCATTTCTGTTACTCCGTATTTCTCCATAACTTCATGTAATTCATAAAACAGTACAGCAGTAACTCCTTTTGCTTGGTATTTAGGAAGAATGCCTGTTAACATCAAATCAATCACTTTAGGGCTTTTTAATGCTTTTTTAAGATGATACCATCCAAAAGGGAATAAACTTCCGTTCGCTTTTTGTAATCCTCTTGATAACGATGGTAAACCTACAATAAAGGCAATTAAATTTTTGTCTTCATCAAATACCAACTTTACAAATTCAGGATTTAATAACATCAGGTAACGTTTGATGTAGTATTTAATCATCTCTTCATCTAAATGAACCACGCTAAATAAATCAGCAAACGATTCATTTAAAATTTCGAATAATTGAGATCCGTAAGCTTGTAACTCTGAAGATTTAGTAAAACTTTTTACCGTTAGATTACTTCTTTTCATTACAATTTGAGCTCCTCTTTTTGCTTTTTCAGGAATTCCTTCTAAGAACAATCTAAATTCAACCCAATCAATCTCTTTTTCGTATCCTAATTGTACTAAATGGTCTTTATAATAAGCGTGATGATATTCTGATGCTGCAGATGGTAAGTGCTCAAATCCTTCAACTAACATTCCTTGATGATCAAGATTTGTAAAACCAAGAGGTCCTTGAACCTCTGTCATTCCTTGTTCTTTCAACCAATTTTCTGCAGTGTTTAATAATGCTTGAGAAACTTCAATGTCATCAATAAATTCTGACCTACTAAAACGACCAACCTTAGTGTTGGTTTTTTCGTTGTACATATTATTGATAATTCCACCAATTCTACCTACACATTTTCCATCTTTGTATGCATTCCAGAATTTTGCTTTACAAAATCTAAAAGCAGGATTATATTCAGCTTGCAATGCTTTAGCTTCGTCTTTTTTCAATGGAGGAACCCAATAATCGTTTCCTTTATAAATATCAAACTGAACTTTTACAAAGTCTTTAAAATCTTTACCACTCTTTACTTCTTTAATCTCAATTGCCATATCTCAGAAATTATTCTTCCACTTTTTTTAATTGATCATCTATTACTAAATGATCAATTAGCTTTCCAAATTGCTTTAATTCTTTAGGACCATCAACTCGGTCTAGTATTTTTTTCTTTTGATTTTTGTAAACAACTAAAAGGAGTACAGAGGGTAGGTCGGTTATTTGAGAATCGTATTTATCTT
>JABSPC010000781.1 GCA_013215515.1 Crocinitomicaceae bacterium | reverse complement strand
TTCACCAGATGGAGATGGTTTCAATCAGTATTTCCAACCGGTGTTCTATTCAGGATATGACCCGTTTGACTTTACAATGTACATCTTCAACAGATGGGGTCAAGTTATATTCGAGACACATAATGTGGATGTTGGATGGGATGGAACATTTGGAGGTAAATTAATGCAAGATGGTACGTACACTTGGAAGATGGAATTCAAGACAAGTGAAACTGATGAACGAATGATGGTATCTGGTCATGTGAATATCGTTAAATAGTCTATCCTTAACAACTTAAGTTCATTTTCGGGAAGATGCAGGTTAAAATGATTTCAAACATTTGAATCAGCGATAATTTGACTTCACTTTTCAATTGTTTCATCACCTTCTTAAGATTCCATCCAGTAGCAGCTAAAAAAGCATTTATTTGGGGTGAATCTGGTCCGCTGAGATAGTTCTGTGCCATTCTGAAATCTGTTTTTAATGACAGAAAAGAAATAGAGCGGTAAAAGAGGGGCTATTTCTTCGATGGCACGAATATGCAGATCCTTTCAAAAGCATTGAACAAAAAAATCCCCTTTATCTTGGATCAACCAAAACAAAGGGGCCTTAATGTTTTTTTGAGTTATTTCTTAAAAACTCCGTTGTCAACAGCCAATTTGTAAACTGACTCGTTTGTTTTTTTCACTTCTTCTTCAAAGATTGCTAAGTCAATTTTTCCATTGTACTTTTCATCCCAACCTTTACGGCACTCTTGTGCTTTAGCGTCTATCTCTTTCATTTTTTCAACTGATTCAAAGAGAGAAGATGCTGTTACCTCACCTGCCGCTTCAATAGCTTCTGCAGATTCCGCGTAACAGTCACAAAATGCTTCTGCTGCTTCTTTTTCTTGTCCGCCTCCACATGAAACTAAAAACGTTCCAGCAAGTACTAATAGTAGTAATCCTTTTTTCATTTTATTTAATTTTTGGTGATCCTAATATACAGATTCACACGAAGGTAATTAACAAATTACGACAATAGTTCTCCACTTATTTCTATTTAAATAGATTCCAATTAACATTCTTACAATTCATAACTGATAAGCCCCTTAAACTAAGGGGAAAACAGACAACTAATTAGGATTAAACCCCTCATTTCGAAGAGGATTACATCATTCCCATTCTCAAGTTTTTGCTCATTTCCCAATGATTTTCCCTTAAAATTCTGTAACTTTGCATTGTCCCTGGAATAGAATTCCAACTAAATTTTAGGTTAAACCCTTGAGTTTATACTGATCACCAAAGACAAACAGAATATCGATTTTGAACACAGACCAAACAATCTCACTTACTATTCAATCATTTAATGATTTGATCTCCACCCTTTCAGAGGAGGAGAGGACGAATTACGCCGAAATATTACATTCACTTTCTATAGATCCCGCAGAAGTTAATTCTTACCATTCATGGTCAGATGAAAAGTACACGCGTAATTGCGTTGTGGAAAATGAAGCATTTGAACTCATTTTAATCTGCTGGGAGCCGGGCCAATCAACACCTATTCACGATCATGGTGGTGAAAAGTGCTGGGTTTATGTAATGGAAGGTGAAATTAAAGAGACCTTATACGACAGGAGCTCTGAGGGGGAGCCTATCGTCAAGCGATCTACAACATCCAAAGCCGGTGATGTTTCCTTTATATCAGATGTAATGGGGTATCATTCTCTTGAAAATGCAACCGATAGTAGAGTTTGTACACTTCACCTTTATGCTAAGCCAATTCGTAACTGTAATGTTTACGATAAAGACTCAGGTGAATTTTCAAATCACGCATTAACCTACGACACTGTAGGGCACAACCAACCTGATTAATCCATACTTCTTAAACATAAAAAAGTCCCTCTTAGGACTAACCAAGGAGGTACTTTTTATATTGGCTGAATTCAAGTCACAAATGCAACTTCTGAGTTAAACAATAATTTTTCCATTACGAATATAGGGGTTTCATATTTATGTCTCTTTCTGTTTCATCTAGCTCATATGCCGTAATGGATCAAGATCGGAAGAAGCAGGGATCAAGCGCAAAAGTTGTGTGTGCAAATTCCCGCTACTCTTTTTATCCTTCCAAACAAGTTGGTAAATCCACTCATGAGACATAGTATCTAGATCTTCTTTTTTCAAAGAACCTGAAATTTGTTCGGGGCTATAATCCTGCTCT
>JABSPC010000780.1 GCA_013215515.1 Crocinitomicaceae bacterium | reverse complement strand
GGAGTAGAATGTAGTAAATAAAAACCACTGTTTGATTTTTTTGAAAATGCTAAAATTCCTTTCGAATGGCCCTTGGCCTCACTATTTTTTGGAGTAGGATTTTTTTTTGAAGGAGGAATCTCATCATTCCACATAACGTATCCAATATCCGATTTTTTAGAAAAAACCTGTTTTAATGTTATACCTATGGCGGATTTTTCATCTTTTAAAGTTAGGGGAGACAACTTTAATTCTTTATCATTTTCTGAATCACAGTAAAGAAATTCAAACCCTGTTGAATCAGAATCTGGTCCCACATCCATGGGTAGTTTGTAGGCAAACCACCAATCTACAGACTTTCCTTTTTGGTTACTTAATGGTGAAATCATTTTTTTAAATTAGTAACTATTGCATCAAAAAATAGTGATGAAACGTTTATATTAAATAGGTTATCAATTTCTCTTATTCCTGTTGGGCTGGTTACGTTTATTTCAGTAAGATAATCACCAATAATGTCAATTCCCACGAAGCGGAGTCCCATCTCTTTCAGCTTTGGACCTATCTCATTGCAAATCCAATAATCTCGTTCTGTTAATTTGTGTCCTTTACATTCTGCACCCACAGCAAGATTTCCTCGGTGATCAGTTAATCCAGGGATTCTCGCTATACCATACTCTATTGGTTTACCATCTATCAAAATTATTCGTTTATCACCAGTAGATTGAATTTCTGGCAAGTAACTTTGTGCTTGCACAAATTGATTACCATTATTTGTCATTTCTTCGATTATAACGTTGGTGTTTGGTTCATCCTTTGTTACCACAAAAATAGATTGTCCACCCATTTTTCCTGTAGGTTTAAGAACAATTTTTTCCTGTTCTTGTAGGAATTTAATGATAGATTCTTTTGATCGAGTTAATAAACTAGGAGGACAACATTGGGGGAAATATGATGCAAATATCTTTTCATTAGAGTCACGAAGTGCTCTAGGATTATTAACGACCATTACGCCTTCTTTTTGTGCCTGTTCTAAAACATATGTTGCAATAATATATTCAATATCAAAAGGAGGGTCTTTCCTCATTAAGATAATGTCGAGATCGCCTAAATTTTGATAGGAACCATTATTAAGGGTGTACCAATGGTTAAGGTTATCTTGAATAGTGAGTTCCTGCATAAAAGCTTTAGGCTTACCATCTCGTAATTCCAGATGATTCAATTCCATGTATTCAACTGTCCAATTTCTTTTTTTAGCCTCTAAAATAAAAGCGTAAGTAGTATCTTTTTTAGGATTGACCAATTGAATAGGATCCATTATAACTCCAATTCTTATGTTTTGTTTAGTCTTCACTCTTTTAGGGCTTGTAATTCGTAGGGTGTGAATGCTTATTTATAATTGTCAATTATTTCGATTAAATAGAAAATAAATTATTGTTATATTTTCATTCCAATTATTGTTATATCATCAATTTGTTCCAGATCTCCTTGCCAACCAATCAATTCATTGTTTAAGCGGTTTTTTTGATCATGTAATTCAAGTTGATGGATTTCTAAAAGGAATCTTTTGAATGGCTTGTATTTATATTTTTTTCCTTTTGGACCACCAAACTGATCGGCAAATCCATCAGAAAACAAATATATGCGATCACCTTTTTTAACAGGAACCTCATGTGTCGTAAAATCTTTAGAGTTTCTAAAGAGACCAATAGGTTGTCTATCTCCTTTGATTTCTACAATCATTTTATTATTGAGGACGATGGTTTCATCTGTAACTGTCTCATTAGATTTACAAATGAGGTAAATTGAATTGTATGCCCCAGCATATTGAAATTTATTCGAATTTTTATCGATCGAAATCAAACTAATGTCCATTCCGTCTCTCATCTGGTTTTCAGAATTCTTGAAAGTTCTAATTACCAATTCACGCACTTTATTCAAGATGAGTGCAGGGTCTGTTAATTCAAATTCTCGTACAGCACGATTTAAAGCATTGCAACATATTACACTCATCATAGCTCCTGGAACACCATGTCCAGTACAATCAGCTGCAGCTATAAACTTATAGTTTCCTACTTCCTCCATCCAGTAAAAATCTCCACTAACAATGTCCTTAGGATTAAAATAGATAAATGTATTTGGAAATGTTCGTTTTACTGTATTAGTAGAGGGTAGAATGGCATGTTGAATATTTTTGGCATATGTTATTGAATCTAGAATATTCTTATTTTTTTCTTCGAGTTTAAGTTTTTGTTCATTAATCTCTTGTGTTCTCTCCTTTACTAAATTGTCTTGTTCCTGATAAATCCTAGAATTTTCTAGCGATATAGATGCTTGACTCGCAAGCATTTTTATTATTTCCACTCGATCATCAGTAAATGCTCCATATGTCAAATTATTTTCTAGATATACTGCTTTTTTCGATTGACCATGACTCGGAAGTGGAATGCACATTAGAGAAAGTGGTTTTTTATTTATTATGTAATCATCTGTTGAATATGTACTTGATGCTGTAGCATCACTTAAGACAATTGGTTTGTTTGTTCGAATCGCCTTATTAATTATGGATATAGGAATATTTGGTGAATTAAACGAATCGTAAACTTCTGATAAATTATCATCCTCATTCCCATCAATCTGTTGACTAGCTTGAATTGTCAATTTTTCATTTATAACCTCAAGAATCAAACCTTTTTCTGCACCTGCATTTTCTATTAAGATATTCAATGTGGCTTTAAGTAGTTTTGTTAAAACCAATTCACCTGATATTGTTTGTGAGGCTTTAAGTACTGAACTAATGTCTAAAATATTTGAATTGAAAGAAGAAGATGAACCAACAGTCTTAGAGTTTTGAAAATTAGATCCTTGATATAAATTTATGTTTAACAGATTTTTATATTTTTTTTCTATTTCCTGAACTTTTCTATTTGCACCCCATTGTTCATAAATGTAATGAGCCGCTTGAATATATCCTTCGGCAGCTTTTGAAAAGCTGTTCCCCAATAAGAATTTGCAGGTAAATTCATTTATCATGGCTTCATCTCTTCTAAATCCATTTTTGTTTGCGCAATCAATCGATTGTTCATACAAGTTCATAGCTTGTTTAAATTTACCTGAAATACTGGCTAATTCGGCTGTCATAAGAAGACGTAAATGTTCAAAATTTTCAGGGCAATTTTCAGCCCAAAAAGTCATCTTTTCTACACTTTTTTCCATCTTACTCAAGAATTCTTCTTGATCTTTTTTGTTTAGTTTAGGAAGGATACTTGAGCGAGTTAAAAAGGACGAAATATGAAATCTAACCATTTGAGGAAGAGCCATAATCGAAGACATGAGTTTGTCCTGTTCTTTAACGTGATTCATTGCCCCAACAGCATCATTATAAAGTAAATATATTTCTGTCTTATAAATATGGTAGTTGCTTATTCCTGTTATAAATTTACGTTCTCTCATTCCTTCTAAGCATTCCAATTCGTTGAAATGCTCGTCTGTTAAAGAATATTGACTTTCCGTTAATCCTTGGAAATTCATTTGCATTTGAAGGAACAATGTGCCAGAATCTAAAGAGTCTTTATATTCACATTCTTTAACAATAAGCAATAATTTACGTTGTTCTTCAGAGGCCGTTTCTAAATCTAATTTAGGGTCCCAAATGATACAGTCTTGTGCACTATAAGCTAGATAGAGTAGATCACCAGATTGGTATCCAGCTTCAATTCCTTTGTGAAACCAAGGAGTCATACTTGACCAATGGTTACTCCAGTGGTGGACAAACATGGTATAGAGGTATATGATTCGAGACCTTAATGCAATGTCATCAAATTTATCGATTAAGTTAACTGCTAAATTTCCGTACTCAAATCCTTTTTTTGTGTCTTCAAAATAGCCACATAAAATCATTCCGTAGGCAGCATAGGCAAATGCTGATTCAGGACTATTACCCGAATCTAGAGCAATATTAACTGATTTTAGAACGAGGTATGGAAACATTTCTCCACTAGCAGATAAAAATGCAGCAGGAAAAATTTCCATTATTAATTGGTTCGCAATTTTTACTTTTTGATCAGTACTCTCTGGCATATTAATAATGTCAGAGATAATTCTTCCGTTTAATTTATTACTGATTTGATCAACCTCATCGGATATGTTTTTTTGACTTGGATTATTTATAAAATCATATCCAAGAATTGATAGACCTCTGTAAGCGGCATGAATTGATTCTTGCATTCTTCCTGTAGTAGCATATTGCCGTGTTCTAGAGGATAATACCAAACCTTTTTCAATAGGGGTATTTGATTTTTCTAGCAATTCTTCCGTCCAGATATCTGCATCTTTTAGATTTCCGGTTAAGTAGTAGCATAGTTGAAGTTCATAACAAAGTTTCCAAGTAAGATTATAATCATCTTGCCATGATGAATTTCCTAACATGACTTTACTCAGCTTCAAGTAATGTAAAGCTTCTTGATATGAAGAAGATTGCTTCACCTTTATGCCGGCTTCTAAAAATAGTTTAGCAGTTATAAGTTTTTGATCAGGATCAGTGATAAGTTCTTTTCCCTCATCAAGGTGACCTACCACTTCAATTAGTCTATCATTGAGTTGATCTTTCGTACTATGTTCAATTATTAATTTACCTATTGAACGATGAAGGGCTTTCTTATTTATTGAAGAAAGTTGAGAATATGCAGCTTGTTGAACT
>JABSPC010000078.1 GCA_013215515.1 Crocinitomicaceae bacterium | reverse complement strand
GGACAATGTTATACGCTGTAAATCCTTCACAACTTTATTTTCTTTGAAATAGAAAAATTCAACATAATTACCGGATGCCTTGGCGAACTTAAAACTAGCACTTGACAGATGAATTTCATTTTCTAAGTTATCTGTACTTATTTTAATCGTGTATTTTTTCTTTTCAGTTGTAGATGCCGGTGAAACACTTTCAGATTGCTTCGAATACATCTCACTCAATCTCAGCTCCGCAAAGGTCATCATGAATACTAAGGGCATAAAAGCAATAGAATGAGCATAAAATTGTGCTTCCAATATACGCCCAAAAAGTGTCATTCCTTCTGCTAATTCAGGTGAGAAAACAAACCTCGAATAAAAGACGTTTACCAGCGAAATTATCGAAACATGAACGAATATTGAAACAAGTTGTCTCCAAGTTGTCCACCTCTGTTCATAGGCTCTAATAAACCAGTAATTCCATCCAAAAAAGAAGATGAGATTGAGGACAAGAACTATTATCCCAAATCCCAAACAAGCGATAAACCTTGAAACCAAAAGATCTTCAAAAACGCCAAAGGGTTGAAATATTAGTAAAAAAGCAAACACAAAAATCGCAATCGAAAAGGAGATAATGAATCTGGCCTTTAATGAGAACAAGATTGGGCTAGGCTTTAATAGGAACTTTAACATGATACAAAATTACCTAAGTTATTTCACATAATCTTGCTTCAAAACTAACATGTATTTATCATTATCCATTTTTAAATAACCTTGCTCGTAACAAAAAAAGTAAGTTGATCCCGTTTTTGTGGTGTAAACATTTGTGTAATAATGAAAGTTGAACCCCTCTTCTGCAAGGGTAATTCCATCGACAGTTTTCTTTCCTCCTGGATTTAATACAGATAGAATTCGACGGTTCTTTCGTAGAATATTATTGATTCTCCGAATATATTTGGTCGAATCTTCATTCAGTCGATTATTGAATGTGTTTCTACAATAATCTGAACAAAATTTTTGATCTCTACGCCCCGAAAGCCTCTGGTTACATTCTTCGCAATTTCTTTCTTCCATCCCTTTGTTTATCACCAATTCGTTGAACAATGTTAACATTAATTAACAGCAATATCAAGTCCGAGAGAGTTATCTTTATAAACTTGTATGCTCTATAAATCTGAATATGATTGAAAACCTGAATACCCCTGTAAACCCAGCCGATGTGATGAGAATCCTTAGCGAAAATATCGCCAAAGAAACTCCGACCATCAATTTGCTCCGAGAAGAAATCTCGAAAGTAATTGTTGGGCAAAAATACATGATGGATCGATTGCTTATTGCGCTCTTGGCAGACGGACATGTCCTTCTCGAAGGAGTTCCTGGTCTTGCAAAGACATTAGCAATAAAGACACTTTCTGATGCTATTGATGTAGATTTCAATAGAATTCAATTTACGCCTGACTTACTTCCTGCAGATATTACAGGAACATTAATTTACAGTCAGAAAACCGAAAGCTTCAGCGTTAAAAAGGGACCGATTTTCTCAAATTTTATTCTTGCAGATGAGATCAATCGTGCGCCAGCTAAAGTGCAAAGTGCTCTTTTAGAAGCAATGCAGGAACGACAAGTCACAATCGGTGATACAACTTTTGATCTTCCAACTCCATTTTTAGTTCTTGCAACTCAAAACCCAATAGAACAGGAAGGAACCTACCCATTACCAGAGGCTCAAGTTGATCGATTTATGCTTAAGGTGTTTTTGGAATACCCGAATAAAGAAGAAGAAAGAGAAATTCTAAGATCGAATGTTCGTCAAGGTGGAATGGCTCAAGCAAAAAAGGTTATTTCAACAACAGATGTTGCCCGCTGCCGTGATTTGGTGAAACAAGTCTATTTAGACGAAAAGATCGAACAATACATCGTAGATATAGTTTTCGCGACAAGAACCCCTGAGAAATTTGGATTGGACAATTTAGCTCCATTAATTTCTGTAGGATGTTCTCCGAGAGCAAGTATCAACTTAGCTATTGCGGCTAAAGCATTTGCCTTTTTACAGGGCAGAGCATTTGTGATCCCAGAAGATATTCGTGCCGTTGCTCCTGATGTTATGCGCCACAGAATGGGCTTAACATATGAAGCAGAAGCGGAAAACATTAGCGCTGGCGATATTGTGACAAGAATTATAAATAAAATTGAAGTACCATAAGCTTTGTAAATGGATACCAAAGAACTTCTAAAAAAAGTACGCCGTTTGGAAATAAAAGCCAAAGGACTCACCAAGCATATTTTTTCTGGTGAATATCATTCTGCGTTTAAAGGTCGTGGAATGGCGTTCAGTGAAGTTCGAGATTACCATTTTGGAGATGAAGTTCGTACCATCGATTGGAATGTTACCGCACGATTCAACGAGCCTTATGTCAAGGTTTTTGACGAGGAACGGGAACT
>JABSPC010000779.1 GCA_013215515.1 Crocinitomicaceae bacterium | reverse complement strand
TCTGCTCCCAATCGTAATAGGAAACAAGGCCTCTTGATATATTCGACTTTCTCGGATGGTTGCGTTCTCAGTTCCAAACGTAGCCGTTGTAACATCACCATAACCTAAGGTGAATTTGACTTTCGCATTTTTTTTGGTAAGTGGTTTTTACGCTAATATGGTTGGTTAATATTCAAATGAAGAAGTGATCCGAGCTTATGTGAAAAACCAAGGAATGGAAAAAGAATATCAGAATTTACATAAAGAACAACTTAAGTTGTTCTGAGATACCCCGATGGCTCTGCCTCGGGGAGCTTCATTAAGCTCAACTAATATTATCCCAAGTCATTCGGGTCGATACTTGTTCCGATGAGATCACATTTCTCCTTCAAGGATTCGTCGCTTAGCAGACCGGTTCGATAACAACGTGCTAGAAAATAATATGCGGCGTTCACCAGGTCTTGCCTTGCATCTTGGAGTTCCACTGTGTATTTGTTATTGGGAAGAGAAGGGATGCCATCTCCAAATTCACACTTGCCATTGCGGATAGGGCAATAATTGAAAACTACAGTTCCATGATCTTCTATCCATTGTTTTTGACCGTCTCGGAGTTTGCTAAACCTTTCTCTATGATTGTCAATTGTAGCTATAGCTTCAAGAGCCTCAATTAACCAGAAATCAATGTTTTCAAAATGCCCCCCTAAATGATGCGAATAACCTGTCGTAAAATGGCGAAACTAATCGGCTAGCATATTTGCTTTGTCTATTGAGTACACCATTTAAGTTCATTTTAGTGGGATCTGTCGTAGTTGCGAATAGTTTAATTGATAATGATCAACAACACAAATTTAAATTCCCTCAACAAAATCTAAAAATACTTTTTTATGAAGTTCAATATCCATGTCAGGGGAGAGCGCTACACGGGCAATATAATCTTTGTCACCTTCTTTCGTCGTCCCTTGAGTAGATGTCGCAGGTATTGTCCAATAACATCCCTTTAACTGACCATAACTCACGCAGTACTTACTTTCATTTGGGATTCGTGTAATCATTAAATTGATCAATTTATGATTCAACTCTCTTTTATAGGCTTCTTTTTCTTCAGCAGTATTCCCTTTAGTGGGAAGGTCCAATGAAAACACAGAAGGGGTAAATCCTTGTTGTGCCAATTCTTCTGAAACGAAATTGATTTTCGCCTTTGGTAATGTATCGTTGATGAATTTTACAAATTCGCGTGTGTTCTTATAAGCATCGCTAATTCTTTGCTTCATTGACGGCAATTGTTTTGCCAGTATTTCAATTTGAAGATCTGTAGCTTCATTATCACAAAGTCTAAGATGCATTTCTATTGTTTCCATCAAAGCTCCAGTTTTACTGTTTCCTACGCAGTAACCAGCAGTACATTGCCCACCACTTGGAAATTTCGAACCACTAGCAAATGATATCGTCCGAACCGTTGATAGTATTTCATCGTCACCTAAAAAGTGGACATTAGGACAAAATGTTTGATCTAAAATAAAAACGGGATCAACCGCTATTTCACCCGTTGCAGTTTTGCGCTCTTTGCTTAAAGCATCTTTTAATTTTATAAGATCTGGAACTTCAACTCTAGGGTTTGTTGGAATTTCAGCAATTATGTAAGGTATGGCACCTTCATTCGTAATTTTCTCTAAAACGATATCAATACCTTGAACCATATCATTGCCACCATCAACGGGTAAGTCCAGTACTTCAACATTATCAATGCAAGCAGCAACACGCCTTGCTTGATCATTGGTTCCACCATAACAATTGGGAGGAACAACAAATTTGATGGACTTTCCCTTATGATTTTCTTGAGCATCGTGAACGAGGCCCATTAATATCGCATATTGAATTGATAATCCACTAGAACCAACTAGAGGCTTTGAAGCTGTACCAGTAATCTCCTTAATACAATCTAAAACACTCTTTTTATCAGCTTCTACATTACTTCCTTGAGTATCAGAAGAAGAGTTCTCCATTAAAAGATTTAAGGCAGTAAGACAATTGGCTGGTGTCATTGCAATGGTCTCTCTTCTGCGGACATGCTGAATTTCTGAAATGTAACTTTCATTTTGTTCACCATTTATTAATAAAACACTTCCGATTTTGGAATGAACACTGATAAAAAAATCAACCTCTGGAGTTAACGACATTGGGGTATCATCAATTTCATCTTGATTTGTTATTAAAATAGTGCTGCCGTTAAACTCTGGAATGGCTGATGCGCTTTCCACATGTTTCAAGTCAAATTTATAACCATAAACATTATGCAGTATTTCAACTTCAATATAATCTCGTAAGCTACCCGTATAAACAATTTGGGTGTTTTTATTATCGAATACGTTTTTTCTTAGAACGGCTAAAATAGGAACCATCTTTGATGAAAAACTGATAACATTCTCGGGTTTTACATTGTTCAATTTTGCAATTCCCCATTCCAGCACACAAGATAAAGGATGACCCAATCGAATATAATCGTAGGCAGTAGGTAATTCATTCAGCGCTGATGCTTGATAATTATTGTCAATAAACAAGATTTCAAACTGTTCTAAGAACTGGATTTTCGCCAATTTCTCATCATAAATATCTAATCGATGGGTTGTTATACTCAACCAGCCAGTTGGCATATTTCCCAGTACATCTTTAATATAATTCAGCATTTTATTCTCTTGCATAACTTTCACCGTTTGATAGGCCGCCAAGATACATTAAATCCATTTATTTTAAAAGAGTGGTGAGGCGTTTTATAGTGTTCTATTTCGGATCTGGCTAAATGAGAATAGTTTCATAAATCGAATTTTATGGAATAAATCTTGGACCACATTTTCCCCGTAATGAGAACTGTTTCCGATTCAGGAATAAATGCAATACCGTTCATTTCTAGCGCGTTTGAATTACTTAGCCTGGCATCATTTGCTAGAGATGTCAAATCAAGCCTTCCAACAACCTTTCCATTGCTAGGGTTTATTTTTACAATAGAATTTGTAGTCCAGACATTTGCATAAATGTAACCCTTGATGTATTCTAGTTCATTTAGATTAACAAGATCCCGTCCATTCTCAGTCACCGATATCCTTTTTATGACTTTCAAATTTTGCGGGTTCAAGTAGGTCAATTTACTTGTCCCGTCTGACATAATTAGATTCTTACTGTTAGTTGTGAGGCCCCAGCCTTCTTTACTAGGGATATTGAACGTTCCAACTTCAGTGAATGTGCTGTCGTCATAGATAAATCCCTTTTTTGACTTATAGGTCAATTGAAAAACTTTACCATCCAAAAATGCGAGACCTTCACCGAAATATTTGGTTTTGTCTAATTCAGCTTTCACATCAATTTTGCC
>JABSPC010000778.1 GCA_013215515.1 Crocinitomicaceae bacterium | reverse complement strand
TTTTTTTGTCTTCCATGTTATATATATATATATATATATATATATATATATATATATATATCAATTGAGATCGTTACCAATAAAGACTCAGTTGTATTAATTGGACTATCTGAATCTTTTTAAAGGGTTCTTTACTGGTTCTTAAAACTAAGTTCATTTGAAAATTAAAGACTTAATCTTCAAACAATTCCACGATTGGTTTTCCCGTCGTCGCGTTAACTTGTTGCAAGTACAACATATGCGTTAGAGTCGAAGTAATATCCGTAATCTCTAAATGCCTGAAAAGTTCCATTTTCGGGATTCCTGCTCCATACCATAATAAAGGAACATGCGTATCATAACTATAAGCTGAACCGTGAGACGTTCCTTTACCAGAATTATTTTCCTCTTTGTGAGAAGTTAAATAACCCGGTTCTAATATGATTATCACATCACCACTTTCTCCATGATGGTATCCATTACGAACCATATTCAACCATGGATCATTTGAATTTCCGTTGTACAATTGTTCTGCTGTAAACACCCGCTTAATACCATCCCATTTAGACGTCACGTCCACAACAACTTCAACAACATCGCCAAGCTTCAATCCTAATAAAGCAATACTATCGTGGTCCAAATAGAAATTAAGGTTGTCTTGGTCTAATAGCAATGATTGTCCAAACTTAGCTGTCAATGCTTCTTTCAAGTAGTACATGTTCGTATCCATGTACACGTATCCACCAGGTAAATTGTGGTCAACTAAATTTTGAGGCGTTGGAACGACAGCGTGATCTGCTGTTATAAAAATAGTGTAATCCTTCTTCCCAACTAATTTTTCTACGGTCTTCATCAACTTTGCAACTTCTAAATCCAATCTCAAATAAATATCCTCGATTTCCTTAGAATAAGGTCCAAATGTGTGTCCAACAATGTCAGGTGTTGAATAGCTGATAAGCAGCATATCCGTTTGGTCATCTTGTCCTAAATTTTCAGCTGTAATAGCACTAATTGCCAAATCAGTTAAAATTGTATTTCCATAAGGAGTATATGGCATAAGTCCAGTAGCTGAACAACCCTCTTGACTACTCATTAATTTTAAATCATATGGGAAAGTTGGAGTTACGCTACCAGGCATTCGGTATTCATATGGCGAATCATCCGCCCCACTTTCAGTATATGTTGATATATCATATAATGTATTCCATTGTCCACTCATATATAATTCGGCGTACTTCTTGTTGTTAAAGTCAGTTACCCATTGTGGCATCGACGATTTGAAAAATGTGCTCGTAATAAAATTCCCATTTGAATAATCATACCAGTAAGATCCATCGCTTAAATGTCCTCCAGGTAAAATTGCTCCTCTATTTTTAATGGACATTGAAATGACCTTAGCACTTGGATACGTTAATTTCAATTGATCCGTAATTGTATTTGACTTTAAATTAATTGGAGAACATGAACCCGCCTTTGAATCACTTCCGACTGTGGAATATGCAGAATCTTCAACGCAATTGATTGTTCTCATTTGTTCTCTATCGAACCATTCATTAGCTACAATTCCATGATTACTCGGCGTTGTACCCGTGTAAATTGAAGCGTGTCCAGGTCCGGTATATGTAGGAACATAATTGTAATTCATGTTTCTGCAATTCGCTCCCTTGGTCATTAACTTCTTGAATCCATCATTTGAATACTTGTCATAAAAGCGATATAAGTAATCGTAACACATTTGATCAACGACTATTCCAACGATAAGTTTTGGAGAATCTTTTTGCTGAGCATTAGAACTAAGTGTTCCTAAAATAAATAGGGCGAACAAGAATTGATTTAATTTTATCATGCGTCAAAAATATTGATTTAATAACTCGATAGAACAATTTACAAGCATTAACTTTGTCTTAAACACAATTTTATGCTCGGACTCAAGCTTCCCACGGACCCAAGATGGATTAATATCGTTGAAAAGAACATCGAAGAGATCTTAACGGATCATGCCTATTGCGAGCAGAAAGCGGCTACTAATGCCATTACAATTATTGTAAAGCACGCCCATTACCCTGATCTCGTTCAAGCGATGACAGAAATCGCAATTGAAGAGATGGAACACTTCGGAATGGTGCACGAGAAGATATTGGAACGTGGGATGAAGCTAGGTTATGAGCGAAAAGATCCTTACGTGAATGATCTCTTGAATCATTTGAGAAAAACGAGCTCTGGTGGATCGAAAGACAAACAATTTGTGACGAGCATGCTTTTTGGGGCTATGATCGAAGCGAGAAGTTGCGAACGATTTCGAATTCTTTCTGAAGAAATCAACGATGAAGACTTGCGTGAATTCTATAGAAGCTTAATGGAAAGTGAAGCAAGACATTATACAACGTTTTTAAACTTTGCCCGAAAATATGGTGGAAAAGAAGACGTTGAGGCAAGTTGGCAAGATTTCCTTGCATTTGAAGCTACATTGATGGATAAGTATGGAAAAAATGAAACGATGCACGGTTAGTGCATCGTCCATTAGTTTTAACTATCTGCGTTAAGCTAATCTCCTTGTGGCAGATCTGCTTTTAATTAACGATAACACAACTTTAGACAAAGATATTTAGACAACAAGCCTATTTCTAGTTAAAGGTGTCTTTTAACATGCTTAAATTCAAGTAACAAACGCAATTAATGAATTACAATTAACTTCGCTGGTTTACCAAACCCATCATTCCCAATAACATGAACGGTATAAGCTCCTTCTGATAACAACTGAGTATTTACCACAATCCTGTTCGATGCTTCTGTAATCAACTGGTGAATGACGAGCTTACCTGCTTGGTCATACACGTGAATGGATCCTCCTGTTATTATCTTAGTTGTGCTCACGATAAACTGATTATTCGCTGGATTTGGAATCGCCATTACCTCAAAATGATCTTCTTTCAGTTCGAGTGGGTTATTGGTGAAAATTTTAAAATCGTCAAAATAGAACCCATCTTCTGTTGCACCACCGTCTGATTCAAACCTAAACCGAACATTGATAACCTCCCCTAAGTAATCAGACAAATCAACTTCCTCATACGTCCAATCTGACCCTCCTTCCCAAACAGGTTCTCCATTCGGTTGAACGCTCCCATTCGCATTAGTTTCCTCAACGGTATGCAGGGCACATTGTCCAATCCACGCCCTTCCACTATTAGTTGATACTTGGAATTGGCAATAGTCATAATTTGATTCAATTGCCCATTTCGCATAGAATGAAATTATTGCGGCGTTCGCTGTCGTTAAATCAATCGATTGATACAGCTCATAG
>JABSPC010000777.1 GCA_013215515.1 Crocinitomicaceae bacterium | reverse complement strand
AATTGAAGTATCATGTTGAATAATCGAATTTGAAACTACGCTATTCGTGATTTTTGTTCCCGCTCCAATTGAAGCATAAGGGCCTACAACTGCATTTTCCAATTCAACATTTTCTCCTATAAAACAAGGCTGAATGATCACTGAATTCGTTGATTTAACTGAACCATGGACGTTATCATTTCCTTTGTCTAATTCGTTTTGCAATACTTGAGCATTGGTTTCTACAGTCACTTTCTTGTTTCCGCAATCCATCCATTGATCAACCTCTCCCGTTTTGAAGACCTTTCCTTTGGCCATCATTCCTTTGATTCCATCGTTGATTTGGTATTCACCTCCGTTAATGATGTTGTTGTCCAATACATATTGCAATTCAACTTTCAGGTCTGCTGCTTCTTTGAAATAATATATTCCAATTACGGCAAGGTCACTTATAAAGTGTTCTGGCTTTTCTACCAATTCAACAATCTCCTTGTTATCGTTTAATTTAACTACACCGAAATCCTCAGGCCGTTCAACTTGTTTCACCCAGATTACAGAATCTACAGATGGGTCCAAATCAAATGTTGCTTGAATTAGCGTGTCCGCGTATGCGATAACTGTAGGACCCGATAACGAATCCTTTGCGCACATAATTGCATGTCCGGTTCCCAGTGGTTCCAATTGGCGGTAAATCGAAGCTTTTGCTCCAAGTGATTCTGCCAATTCTGTTAGGCTTTGAACTACGTCATCTCCGAAAAATGCTGGATCTCCCAAAATGAAAGCAATTTCTTCAATTTCCGCATCGACAATTTCAGCGATATCTTTCACCAAACGATGAACAATTGGTTGACCTGCTACCGGTACTAAAGGCTTAGGAACTGTTAATGTATGTGGTCTAAGTCGACTTCCTCGGCCTGCCATTGGTACTATTATTTTCATATCTATATTTACTTAACTCCCGTACTTCCGAAGCCTCCGCTTCCTCGGTCGGTCGTTGATAATTCATTTACTTCTTGCCATTCTGCTTGCTCAACTTTAGCAAATACAAGTTGCGCTATGCGTTCTCCGTTTTCTACAACAAATGTCTCATTCGACATGTTAATTAAAATCACTCCAACTTCTCCGCGGTAATCTGCATCGATTGTTCCAGGTGAATTCAAAACAGAAACTCCGTTTTTATAGGCCAGTCCACTTCTTGGACGCACTTGGCATTCAAAACCCATTGGGATTTCTAAAAACAATCCTGTTTTAACCAAGGCTCTTTCCAATGGCTTCAATTCAATTGATTCGGTAATATTTGCGCGAACATCCAAACCTGCTGATGCTATTGTTTCGTAGGATGGCAGGGAATTATTGGACTTATTTATAACTTTTACTTGCATGGTCTTTACTTAACTAACCAAATTTAAGAAAATTAGCTCCTTTGAAATGCAGGAAAACAGAGAGTTACTAACGTCTAGGCGTTAACTTTCAACTTCGATGTTCGTTCGTGATCTGGATTGTGGTTTTTCCATAAACCAAACGAGAGCAACGTAGAATACTATTAGTGAGTTATGGAAGAAGAATTTCGTCCAAGTAAACTCGTTTGGATCCATGTCAACTAGAACCGTTATAATGTAAAGCACAATTGCTAAACCGAAGTATAGAGCGAACTTCCTGAGGTTGTACTTAATCGGATAATATTTCTGTCCGAGCAGGTAAGAGGCGACCATTTGCAATCCGTAAACGACCAAAGTTGCCCAAGCTGATGCCCAATAGCCATAAATCGGAATGAAAATTAAGTTAACCGCGATAGTCACAGTAGCACCGCCAATCGCGATAAACGCACCAAATTTAGTTTGACCACTCAATTTGTACCAAATCGATTGGTTGATGTAAATACCTAAGAAAACATTGGCGATCAAAAGAATCGGAACAACGCCTAGCCCTACCCAATATTCTTCGCTTCGAATGAAGTGTTTGAAAATATCAATGTTCAAAGAAACGCCCAAGAAAACGAGACATATCGCTGCGATGAAATAATTCATAATCTTCGCGTACATCTTATTTCTATCCTTGTTTTTGGATTGAGAGAAGAAGAACGGTTCAGCCGCATACCTGTACGCTTGAAGGAAAATTGTTACAATCATCGCAAGTTTGTAACAGGCACTATAAATCCCAACTTCAGTTAATGATTCTTTGACTGATTTTCCAGAATTGACCAATAACGGTTTCATCATAACGCGGTCTAACGTTTCATTAATTATCCCAGCAAACCCTGCAATTACCAAAGGGAATGAATATTTCAGCATTTGTTTTGCAAGCTCCTTATTGAACTTCCATTTTAGGTTTAAAAACTCTTTGTATGTTCCAATTATCTTAACACTCGAAGCCAAAATATTAGCAATCAGAATAAACCATACCGCCGTCATTGCATTAATATCATCGAATAGAACGAGAATTATGATAAGGTTCAACCCAATATTTACAATGATCGCTGAAAAGTGAATCAAAGAGAACTGCTTGGCCTTTTGCTCAGCTCTCAACTTGGCCATAGGTAAAGCTGTAATTGCGTCAATTGAAACAATTAAGGCCAAGCATGTGATAAACTCACTGTGATTGGGATACCCCAATGCATTTGCTATTCCCTGACTTGAGAAGAACATTAATACAAAAAACGCTGTACTGAATAAGGCAACAGTTATAAAGCTATTGCGGAAGACCTCATCTTTGTCATCGTGTTTATTGATGTACCTGAAATAGGCGGTTTCCATTCCCAACGGAAGAAGAATTATCAAAAATGCGACCCAAGCATATAGCTCCGAAAGCGTTCCGTATTCTGCTGGTGTAAAAGCGTGATAAGTATATAGAGGAACTAAAAAATAATTGAGCATTCTCCCAACGATAGTCGGAAGGCCATAAACAGCAGTTTGCCCTAATAACTTTTTTAGTGGATTGCTCAAACTAGCTTCTAAAATTTGGCTTTCGTTTCTCTAAAAATGCAGTTGTTCCTTCTTTGAAATCTGCGGTTCCGAAACATTTCCCGAATTCTTCAACCTCAACATCGTATCCGTCGACTCCGTCTTCAAAATTGGCGTTCACTGATTTTATTACTGAGGCAATTGCGGATCCTGAATTGTTCAAGATTTTACCTGCAATCTCTTCTGCTTTTGATATTAATTCATCCAGCTCAACAACGTGGTTGACCAAGCCCCAAGACAATGCATCATCGGCTTTAATCATTCCTGCGGTAAAAACCATTTCATTTGCTTTTCCTTTTCCAACTAATTGCGTCAATCGTTGCGTTCCTCCATACCCTGGAATAACTCCCAAACTTACTTCAGGCAAGCCCATTCTAGCATTTAAAGATGCCACACGGATATGTGAACACATTGCTAATTCTAAACCTCCTCCTAACGCAAATCCGTTAACGGCAGCGATAACAGGAATAGACATATTTTCAATAAAACTGAATAGAATGTCTTGACCGTTTTTAGCTAACTCACCTCCTTGAGAAATTGTAAAGTCAGCGAATTCCTTGATATCGGCTCCTGCAACAAATGCCTTTTCACCTGATCCCGTTAGAATTACGACTCCTATTCCATTGTCATCATTTGCTGCACTCAACGCTTGATTCAATTCTGAAATAGTCGCCTTATTCAAGGCGTTTAATTGCTTTGGTCTATTGATCGTAATTGTCAAAATTTGACCCTTTTGTTCTGTAAGAATGTTGTTGTACATATTCTTTATTTCTTGTTATTTCTAATTCGTTTGTAAAGCTTAATTCCGAGCATTAAGCCAAATGCAACCGCAAAAAAACCGACGGTTCCTTTGATCCAGTTCATAGAATCTCTCATAGATACTAAAAACACAATCGCTACTAAACACAACGTGGCGAGTTCATTCCATATTCTTAATCCGTTAGATTTCCATGAAAACTTTCCGCGTTTCATGTCAAACATTATCTTCTGACTAAAGAAATGGTAAAAAAGTAAAACTGCGACAAATGCCAATTTAAGATGCATCCATGGTTCTTTCAACAAATCTGGACGTGCCGTGAACATTATCGTTCCAAACACGATGGCTAAGATCATTGCTGGAGTCGTGATGATCCACCAAAGCCTCTT
>JABSPC010000776.1 GCA_013215515.1 Crocinitomicaceae bacterium | reverse complement strand
TGAAGTGTTCCTGTTCCTCCAGCAGCAGTGATTGTTATCGAACCATCATTACCTGCGCATGTTGGATCAACTGTAACTACATTAGTAATGACTGCTGGATCACCAACCGTGATAGTGATTGTATCTTGCAAACACCCACCATTATTACACGATTCAAAGATTACGAAGTAGGTCCCTGCGTTTGTATAAACATGAGGCGGTGGATTTTGAAGTAATGAGAATGTCCCATCTCCAAAGTTCCATAACCATGCGTCTGATGGATCGCCAATTAAGGTCGCATCGGTAAACGTAACCGTTAGCGGTCCACATCCACCTGTAACATCTGAGTTTAAATCAGTAGTTGGAGGAGTCATTGAACAATCAACTACCTCAACAAAATCTGTATAAAGTTGACTTGCCGAACAACCTGGCGTTGCTGTACCAACTCTAATGTTATCAATTGCCAATAAAAATTCATCATCCGCGTCATTTATAAAAGCAATGTAAACTGTTTGACCTACATAAGGTGATAAGTCAACACTATGTGTAGTGATGAATGCATTCTCCGCTGGAGTTGTAAATAAAACAGTTCCATAGTTACCGGCATTTGCAGGCAATTGAGCAGCAGTTGAAATTCTTACTGTATATCCATCAGGGAAGTTTACATCTTGTGCCTGTCCATCCCAAAACAATCGTTGGTTTGCAGGAAGAACTCCTATACCAGTTGTTACCATCCAATCATCTGCTGGTTGACCTGGTCCACCGTTCCAAGAAGTTGAAACAGCTTCGCCATCACCATCACCATCAATATCCAATGGAAGCCATGCCGTTGCATTTGTTCCAGTGAAAGGGGGGTTCACTCCTGCATTTGGAGTAAAAGGATCATTATCAAAACGACCATATCCTGCAGGCCATCCACCTTCAAAATCTTCTAAATAGAATGTGTCAGCCGCTGCATACCCAGCTTGAGTAGTTGTTAATTCAACATAATATAAGCCAGATACTGTATAAACGTGATTGATTGTTTCTACTCCACCCGAAGATGTAAGAATAGTTCCATCACCAAAATCCCATTCGTAATCCGTATAACCTGGTGTATCCGCGGTAAAATCAACACCTGGGACTCCCAAACATACAGGGTTTAATGGAGAAGCTGAAAATTCAGCATCTGGTGTTTCAAGGAATCCGTAAGGAATAATCCAAGTTGTTGTGTCAGCTCTTCCGCAATCATTAACTGTTGCGATGGTAACGGTATCCGGTCCCGGTGATGTGTAGACCCGATCAATTGTCATCGGATCCGTTAACGAGTTGATTACGGTACCGTCTGCAAAAGTAAACGACCAAGAAGATACAGAGCTATACAATACAGTATCATATAAAGTAAGGTAGGTCGTATCACAAACTACATTTTCAGTATATCCTGTAATTAAAGGCAAAGGCGCCCATTCTCCCAGCATTGGGACAATATCTAGATCGAAATCAATCCCATAAATTGCTTGTAAGTTCTCGTACCCAAATCCAGTTGTCCAAATATGATTCATTCCAGCACCTAGACCTTGTCCAGCTCCACTCGAAACAACAATCAAGGTATCTGCTGATGATCCTGGAGTAATTTCGACACCAACGTGGAATGTTCCCGTCGTTGGAGTTACTGCATTATTGAACGGTATCCAAAATTCAGCAAAAGAGCCAGCTCCAGGCACTCCTAATGCTGTAGGCGATATCCCACCAACTCCACCAAGGAATGCTCCAGGTGCTCCGAATCCATCATCATCGAAGACTACAACTTGGAATGTCATATCATCATTGGCATCTACCAATTGTCCTAATCCAACTCTTACCGCTCCAACTTGAGTCACACCAGGAGTTGGGGTAAAGTATCTTTCATACATCCCTTTCAGGTCTGTAGGCAAAACTGAATTTACAGGATCTTGAACTCCTGTCAAATAACCAGCACCAAATGTATAAATTGAAGG
>JABSPC010000775.1 GCA_013215515.1 Crocinitomicaceae bacterium | reverse complement strand
GAAGCCCAGCTATTCCAAAATAACATTGGTCGATCCAAATTGGACCTCTCCAATAACCGCCTTCGGGTTTAAATTTGGGATGATCGGCGCTTAGCGTTTGAAAAGGTAAGAAGCCATTAAATTTTTCAGTGTCCATCATGTTGTTCTTTACTGCTTTGGCCTGTTCTTGGCTTGCAACATTTGCCCAAAGAGCCGTCCAACCTTCACACCCCATTACTTTGATAAATTCTGTTCCGTCTAGATTTGTGTCGTAAAACCACCCCGTTTCTTCATCAAAAAATTGCTTTTGAATTTTCAGTTTCAAACTGTCAAACTCGGCTTTCCCATTTCGCAGCGATTAAAGTTCCGTCGGTTGACCCATATTCGCACAGACCATCACGGTCATGATCTCGGTTTTCGTACCACCAATTGTGCTGGTTTACAAGTTGTGGATACATTTCCGCCAAAAATTCTCGATCAGAATTTCCGTCTTGAGAATTCCAAACAGCCCAAGCAGATAAAGGTGCCTTTGTGTTTCTGTAATTGTGCTTTTCAATTGTTGTGTCGCGGTAAACGCAGTCTGGGATGAAACCGTTTTTTTCTTGAAAATCATACATTGCCCGAATTTGATCTTGAGCTAAATCAGGGTTGAATTTTGCAAGAGCTACGGCATGTTTCCAGCTGTCCCAAGCCCAAAAACCGTGGGACCACTTATAATTATAACTTGGAAAAAGACCTGCATGTTTCAATTCCCCAGCAGGAGCACGCCAATTGTTTTGAAGGGTTAAATAAGCTTTAGTCGTCAGGTCATAGAAAATACCATTCTTGTATTCATTACTGTGTTGACCAAATAAGTCGAGTAATTCCTTATTCTTTTGATTGAGCTTTCGTTGAATGAGTGATATGGAATCTTTGGGAAAACGACCTGAACGAAAATGTAAGACTTGGTCGCCTTGATCTCGAAAAAAAACAAATTGCCCAATACTAAACTCAGTGAAGATGCGCGTATTTAGTTCAATTTCATTCAATACGATCGAATATGATCTACCATCAGCTGAGATCGTTGTGGAGTCGGCATTGGTTTGAATAAATTGCATTGCTTCCGACTTGGTAGAACTGATCTGAACTCCGCCTGCTAGATTCAGTATGCTTAGAGACTCGTTCATTAATGTTCCAGACCAAATAGGACTTATTTTTAAAGTTTGTCCACTGTGATTTTGGATGGTTGTATTTACAATTGCCTCCAAATTGGATTTAAAAAAAAGATGTTGTGTAATGGTAAGATATTGATTGGTATAAACCTGTTCCAAATGACTTGGAAATGAGTGCTGTTCAACTTCGAATTTATCGCTTGGTAAATTGTTCTTTTCGAGTATTTTATTGATGTTCAATTGAGCTAACATTTTGCTTGCCCAAACGCCATTTTCTTGCGTCATTAAAAAAGGACCTGTAAATCCTCCTTGCATACTGTCACTGTCTGAAAACCCATAAGAAAACCAGGCGCCTTCATCTGAGAAAGTTAGAATACTCCTGTCGGTAGTTGAGGCCGGAATTCCGACATAATTGAGATTGTCTGCGCGCGAATAATTACTTAATTTAACAGGGTAAGGTGTACGCTTTTCAGGCGGCAATTTCCTCATGAAATCTTTTTCAATTTTACAGGAAAAAAGGAGTAGAATTACGATAAAGAATGGCGCCGTTTTCATAGTCGATTTTGAATCTTAAATGTACTAAACTTAGATAGATGTTTGTGATCCTATTTTGATAGAACCCTACCCAATAATTCGGCCAAGAATCAGGGGTTTATTTTTAATTGTTGCTCGAATTTTAAGCTCTTAATTCCGATTATTTGATTGCGAAAATCTAAATCCTCTAGAGAGCCGATTTCCCCCTATACTACGTATAGGGAAAAAATAGTTGAATCTTTTTTAATATTCTCGTTGCTTTTCTCAATAATTTGCGTCTATCTTTGCAACGCATTTCGCTCATAACCGACGTAAGTCATAAAAGAGCAAAGCCTATGATGAATTTTACATTACATATCGAAACAAAGATTGGGAAAAACTAGTTTAGACTAGCTTTCAGAAAATGAGTGTCCCAATCCTCCCCGGCTAAGTCGAGAGGATTTTTTTTCGCCTTCTCGGGGCGCACTTCAAGTCAAATTTTATTCAAACGATTCATTGCATTTCGCAATGACTTCAACAACGGCATTTTGGTATGCTGTAGAGCCAAATCATAATGGGCAAGCAAAAATTAAAAGGAAAAGACCTCCGCAAAATCGGGTATAAATTCGATAAGGAAAAAAGTCTGCCAGTCAACATAATGGCGCAGCACTTTCAGCATTTAAGCAAGGTCGAACAATTGGATTTATTGGTGAAAACCGCTGATGATCCAGAAAAATATACAAGCGACGAACGCCTCCTGCCACTGGCGGAAGAGTTCATGGATGTCGTAGAGAAAAAAGAATACACGGCTTACAAATTGGAAGAAGAGCCGAAAAAATTTAGTGTTTATGGAAAGAAATTTATTGATCAAAATACCATAAAGCAAATGGAAACGGTAATGCGCTTGCCTGTTGTAGAAAACGGAGCGTTGATGCCGGATGCGCACGTAGGTTACGGGCTTCCAATTGGTGGTGTTGTGGCAACTCAAAATGAAATAATTCCTTATGGTGTTGGGCTGGATATTGGTTGTAGAATGGCATTAACAATTTTCGATGCGCCAATCGAATATGCAATGCGCTATCGGCATAAACTGAACCACGCAATCAAAGAACATACGTATTTCGGAATGGGATGCGTTCAAGAAAACTTGGTTGATCATGAGATGTTGGATCGATCAGAATTTCAAGAAACTGATTTGCTGCGAAAACTGCACGGTAAGTTAGGACATCAAATAGGAACTTCTGGATCTGGCAATCACTTCGTAGAATTTGGCCGAGTAGAAATTGATGATGGAAATCTATGGGATATTCCAAAAGGCAATTACTTGGGACTATTAACTCATTCTGGATCTAGAGGTTTTGGTGCAATCATCGGAGGGTATTATACTCAAGTGGCGATGGATGTTTGCCGATTACTAAAGGGGGCACAGCATTTAGCGTGGTTGGACCTTGACAAAGCGGAAGGAATGGAATACTGGATGGCAATGAATTCGGCGGGCGATTATGCCAAGGTATGTCACGAAGTAATCCATGAAAAATTATCGAAGTCAATTGGATGCTGAATTCAACAGACAAACGCAATTTCTGAGTTAAACAATAATTTTTCCATAACGAATATAGGTTTTTCAAACCCAAGTCTCTTTCTAGGCCTGTTGTTGATCCTGTTTTCAATTTCTTGAATGAGCTGTTCACTCAAAT
>JABSPC010000774.1 GCA_013215515.1 Crocinitomicaceae bacterium | reverse complement strand
TTATCCTGAATTCGGAACAGTGTACAGGTACGAACAGAGTGGCGAGCTTCATGGATTGACTCGCGTCAGAGGCTTTACACAAGATGATGCACATATTTTTTGTACTCAGGAGCAGGTAAAGGAAGAATTCAAGAAGGTAATTGATTTGGTACTTTATATTTTCAAAACATTGAGCTTCGATAACTTTAAAGCACAGATTTCATTAAGAGATCCTGAAACCCCAGAAAAGTATATAGGTAGAGACGAAAATTGGGAAAAAGCAGAAAACGCAATTATTGAAGCAGCCGCAGAGAAAGACCTTGATACATTTGTTGAATATGGAGAAGCAGCCTTCTATGGTCCTAAGCTGGATTTCATGGTTGAAGATGCACTAGGTAGAGAATGGCAATTGGGAACTATTCAAGTAGATTATAACCTACCTGATCGTTTCGAATTAGAGTATACCGGTTCCGATAATCAAAAGCACAGACCTGTTATGATCCACAGAGCACCCTTTGGATCTATGGAAAGATTCATAGCAGTTCTACTAGAACACTGTGCAGGCGACTTCCCTTTATGGTTAACAACGGATCAAATTGCAATTTTACCACTTAGTGAGAAATACAATGATTACGCGGAAAACCTTTTGCAATTGCTAAATAATTACGATATTCGCGGATTCGTTGACGAACGTAACGAAAAGGTTGGTAAAAAGATTAGAGATTCGGAACTCGGTAAGATTCCATTCATGTTGATTGTTGGTGAGAAAGAAGCAGAAAACAATCAAGTCTCAGTGAGACGGCGTGGTGGAGAAGACTTAGGAGCAATGGAGATTGATGCTTTTGCCAAATTAATAAATACTGCGATTGAAAATGAACTAGCTTTAAACGTTTAAGAACTTAATGAGAAGACCAAACAACAGAAGAAAATTTGTAAAAAGACAAGAAGAAGATCCGCATAGAATCAATGAAAAGATTTTAGTGCGTGAGGTTCGTTTAGTAATGGAAGGCCAAGAGCCTCAAGTTATGTCTACGGATGCAGCGATCAAATTGGCAGATGACGAAGGCTTAGACCTTGTTGAAATATCTCCAAAAGCTACGCCTCCTGTTTGTAAGATTCTTGATTATAAAAAGTTCCTATACAACCAAAAGCGTAAGCAAAAAGAGCTGAAAGCGAAGCAAAGTAAAGTTGTTTTGAAAGAAATCAGATTCGGACCAAATACCGATGATCATGATTTTGACTTCAAACTTGTTCACGCCAAGAAGTTCTTAGTTGATGGAAGTAAGTTGAAAGCGTACGTGTTCTTTAGAGGACGTACAATTGTATTTAAGGACAGAGGAGAAATCCTTCTGTTGAAATTGGCGCAAGAGCTCGAAGAATATGGAGTTGTTGAACAAATGCCAAAATTGGAAGGTAAGCGAATGATTATGCTTATCAACCCCAAAAAGAAATAATTAAAAATTAATAATTATTAATTCATAATTATTAATTACAAGATGCTATATAAGGGTAACTTAAAATTGAACAGAGATGCCAAAAATGAAAACTAAATCTAGTGCTAAGAAGAGATTCAAGGTAACTGGAAGCGGTAAAATAAAAAGAAAACACGCGTTTAAGAGTCACATTCTAACGAAGAAGACGAAGAAACAAAAGCGTAATTTAACGAAGGATGGATTAGTGTCTAAAGCTGATACTCCAAACATCAAACAACAATTGTGTATGAAGTAATTCGAATTGGTCTAGCCAAAACGAATTCAAAAGCATTCACAGGTTTAATATGTTAACCAAGTAATGAGTACCCAAGTCATCTGAAATAGTGTTGCACTCTTTATTAAAAACTTAAAAATATGCCAAGATCAGTAAATCATGTTGCTTCAAGAGCGCGTCGTAAGAACGTAATGAAGCATGCCAAAGGTTACTTTGGAAGAAGAAAAAATGTTTGGACAGTAGCGAAAAACGCCGTTGAAAAAGGGATGTTGTACGCGTACACTGGACGTAAACAAAAGAAAAGAAACTTTCGTTCATTGTGGATCACTCGTATTAATGCAGGAGCGAGACAACACGGAATGAGTTATTCTCAATTCATGGGACTTGTTAACAAGAGTGAAATGGAGCTTAACCGTAAGGTTCTTGCGGATTTAGCGATGAATCACCCAGATGCATTTGCAGCAGTTGTAAACGCAGTTAAGAAGTAAATTAAACGACTTTATATAGCATTAAGCCTTCTCTTGGTTCAACCGCGAGAAGGCTTTTTTATGCTTTAGATTTTAATAAACCGCTGAATTCAACAGACAAACGCAATTTCTGAGTTAAACAATAATTTTTCCATAACGAATATAGGTTTTTCAAACCCAAGTCTCTTTCTAGGCCTGTTGTTGATCCTGTTTTCAATTTCTTGAATGAGCTGTTCACTCAAAT
>JABSPC010000773.1 GCA_013215515.1 Crocinitomicaceae bacterium | reverse complement strand
TATCATCATCGTACGAATAGCCCAAATGAGAAAGACAGATTATTAAGTCGCATCCTTCATCTTTTAGTTTCTTGGCTTGTTCATTCGCCTTTTCAATTGGGTCGAGGTATTTGGTTTCACCATATTTCAGATTAGGAACAAGGCCTTCTAATTCAATTCCAATACCGAACAATCCAACTTTGATGATTCCTTTCTGCAAAGTCAATCGCTCACTTGTAAGGCCATCGATTGGAGTGTTTGAAAAATCATAATTAGCACATAAAAATGGGAAATTAGCATGTTTCTGAGCAGCTACAAAACCTTCCAGTCCAGCATCGAAGTCATGATTCCCCATCGTTGCGGCTTCATAACTCAATTCGGACATTAACTTCATTTCTAATACGCCTCCGTACATATTGAAGTATGGCGTTCCTTGGAAAATATCTCCTGCGTCAATTAAAAGAACATTCTCTTCTTGTTGACGAACTTGTTTTATCAACTCATAACGTCTCGCAACACCTCCCATCCCAGGATATCTAGCGTGATTATCAGGAAACGGATCAATATTGGAATGCGTATCATTAGTATGTAGAATTGTTAATGTATTCAATCCCTTTGCAGAATCAGCAACTTCCAATGGGTTTCCAACAGCAGCAAACAATGATGGTGCAATCAGTGTTCCTCCTGTGAACAAAACCGTATTTTGAATAAACTTCCTTCTTTCCATATTAAAACGAGATTCGGTTTTCATCATTCCAAATCAAAGTGTCTTGATTCTTAGCTCCATCCAACATGGCATCTCGCATGAGAATACCAGCATATTCCTCAGATAGCCGCTTTTCAAAAAAGATCATCTTGTCTCCGCCGTTCATTAAGTAATCAGAAGTAACAATCCAATAGGACTTCGTGTCTTTACCAATTCCATCCAATTTTAACTTGCCACTTACTATTTTAGCTCCTGCGATTGGTTCTCCACCCGATTTTTTAAAATAGGCTTCAATCTCTAAGATCGTAGAGAGCGGCATCTCTACCAGCACGATTTCATTGTCAAATGGCATTAGCTTATAGATATCTCCAACACTGACTTTTCCTTGGCTAATTGGGTTTCTCAATCCACCTACATTCAACAGGCAAAAAATAGGATCTGATTTTGGTTTGAGCTTTAATGTTTCCGCCAAGATCACATCAGCCGACCAATTATTTAAAGCACCTCCAGGTCTTCCTTTGGTAAAGTTATTTGGAGAATAAGCTATAACTGAATCCATGATAGCATCCATACCTGCTTTATAAGGCGCTACGATACTATCGATTAAATTTGGAGTTGCATAGACATCCGTTACAGAGACAGACTCACTTTCAACGGTAATGGTATTAACAGCAGAGCAGGCTATTAAGCCTGCTCCGAGTAATAATGCTATGAAATATTTTAAGATCATTCAACGATAAACTTACGTTTAACTTTTCCAAATGGAGTATTTACTTCAATAATATACGAACCTGAAGTGAAATCCTTCGCATCGATTTCCAATAATGGTAAATCAATATTTTCTGCCTCTAGAACTGTTCTACCTTGCATATCGATTACGCTGTATGAAGAAATAGTCGTTCCGTTCACTTGAACATAAACCATGTCATTTGAAGGCACTGGATAAATCACAAAATTGTTTTCCAATTTATCTTCAATCCCAACTAGGCATCCGTTTGCATCATGATCATTCTCCATGAAGTCAATGAAACAAGCGAATTCAACAGAATCAATAAACGGGTTTCTATTTCCTTGTTGATTGAAAATAAATTCCTGACGTGCGATTTCATAATTATCAGGCAAATCAGCGAAATGCCAATCTTTCAACAAATCCTGATCTTGACCATCCGAATCCAAATCGCCATTCAATTCAAAATCATAAGCAATGGCCATATAGAATATTGCTCTTGCTGCATTTCCTTTATGGCTATCTCTTGGCTCGTAAACCAACTGACCTCCTGAATCATATCCTAGTTGTCCTTCTAAATAAGACTGAAGAACGGTACCCGTAACTTCTCCCAAAGGCACATTACTTCTTGGCTGATTTGCTTCATTTAAGTTCGCAGGATATAAGTTGTGTTGATCACTATATTCTGGCTGCTCTGGATTATCCGCTGGCCATGTATGCATCCAAGAATGAGGAAACGTATGCTCTCTACTGTATCCAGTTAATGTCCAATCAAATGGATCATCAAAAATTTTGTTTTCACCTGAGTATACACAAGTAACAAAAGATTGACCGCCTGTAGTATCTTTCACTTCAAACTGATTCATCATCGTTTGTTTGTACATGAAGTAGGACAACTGCGTATGCGGGTTAATCAAAGAATAAAGGTCTGTTGGAAGCGTTGGTGAAGCGGATGTTATACCGTTGTAATACGATCCAATATTCTCCCCAAGGCTACTTACGTTTCCTATTGTTGGAGTTGTTGTTAAATAGTTTTCAAATCCACC
>JABSPC010000772.1 GCA_013215515.1 Crocinitomicaceae bacterium | reverse complement strand
TATGTCAAGCAGCTGGTTCGAATGCTCTTAATCAAAAAGATTTAGATTGGGCAGATATGGCCTTAGTAATGGAACCAAAGCATCTAACTTGGATTCAGTCCAACTTAATGGTCAGAAAAAACATTATTGAGGTCTTAAACATCGAGGACGTATACAAATATTACTCAAGAGAATTGATCGAAATCCTTCAACGAATCTGTCCAATGTTCTTCTAATTCAAGAAAGTTCAGACATAAAAAAAGGGATACTCTCGATAATCGAGAACATCCCTTTTCAATATTATTTTAATCTTCTATTGTTGCTTCAGGATAGAAACTCCAGATCCGAAAACGTTTCCTTCACCATAAGGTGATCCTTTTCCGTCCCATTTCTCCCATTTCTTCAACTCAATATACCTTGGGTTTTTAGAAATTTGTTCAGCTTCTAATTGAATCGCTTCGGCTTTATATCTTGCAGATACAATCAATGCAGAATGACCTCTAGACTTCTCAATTCTTGCATTTGCTTTGTGCATTTCTTCCGTTCGTTTTGCTTCAGCTGTCTGATTTCTTTGCTTTTGAGTCTCTTTGTTTACAATCTCAGTTCTAATATTAGCTGGCAAATCAACATCCTTAATCTCGATATATTCAAGGTTCACATAAATTTGCTTGAACTTTTCCACCAAAATATCTCTAATTTCTCCTTCAAGTACCATTCGTTTAGTACTGAAAACTTCTTCATAGGTATACTTTCCAATAACATTCTTTATCGCACCTTGAGATTTATCATCAATAATTGTGATATAATTCTCTCCAAGTTCTAGATGAAGAACAGCAGTCTTTCCTTTTTGAATTGCAAAACCAATAGCAACTTCAACAGTAATATCTGTACCATTCTTATCTAATATCGTTGACTGATATGTTTTAGGTTGTTGCAGTACGGTATACGTAATCATTTAATTCCAAGGTGCAATAAAATGCGTTCCCTCTTTAAATGATGTTGATTTATCAACACCACCACCATATGGTCTGTTAACAAATCCTTCAAATCCTGGTTCAACTGTTTTCCATGACATAATAAATCCTACCAATAGGATTACTACTAATACGCCGATAGCAATATATCTTCCTAATTTTTTAGGATCCATATTGAATTCTGGCATTTTTGGTTGCTTAAAATCGTTCATCTTAAATCTCCTTGTTTTTTTTGCGTAAATAATCAATAACTAAATAAGACACAGATACTATTAACGCAATCGCCAAAATTTTGACAAATGGAGATTTCGTTAGTAAGTACCTAGCGGACAAAAATATAACACCTGCAATAATTACTGCGCCGCCTGCGACCATGTACTTAAATTGTGTTTTCTTATCCATTAAATCTTATTATTCCTTAAAGGTATATATTTTGGGACGCATCGCTCCATGAATCGCAATTATTCTCGTTAAGGATTGATAAAATCGGGTAGATTTTGACAGAACTTAGTTACCTTTCCTTGATTAGCGATTATAAACGAAGAACTTCAAAACACGACTTGATGAGAATACTACTTCTTTTTTTATTGATTTCTCAATTTTCTATTGCTCAGAGACATAAGGATCACTTGAAGAAAAACAAGGACGGCTATACCTTTAAAGTTGATGATGTTAAAACGACAACGATTCCTTTGTATGAATCCAAGTTTCAAGATATCGCCGAAGAGAAGTTTGAGCGACCATTATTCGCTTTTCCCGATGAGTTAGAGAAAGTAATCCTTGCGCCGTCCCGGTACAACTCATTTATGTACGCGATTCATACGGCATACGCAGACCATAGACCACTTATTTTATCACCAGATGACGTTTGGTTGACCCTCTGTCAAGGCTTTGGAAACCACTTGGTGCTTCACGGAGAAGAATTAGAAGACAAACTTCTATTGCCAAATCATCCTGATAAAATTCTAATCGTAAATCATGATTTACAAGAAGGAGAACCAGATGCGTGGGCAAAATTAGTAGAAGGATTCACCGAGG
>JABSPC010000771.1 GCA_013215515.1 Crocinitomicaceae bacterium | reverse complement strand
CTGAAAACGTTTTTGGTTTTTTTGAACTATATGCCAGACAGGGTTTTGGGTATTAGAGGGGATGACATAATCTCATCAGACATCGGAATCAATTTCGATGTGGCTAATCATTTGAGGGAAATATAAGAATGGCCAGACGGTTTAGAGACTTGCGATGTGAAGAAGCTCCAGTAAATGCAATTGGAGCTGGTAACATTGCAGGTACAGTCGAAGCTGGTGATGATCCTCCTGTAAGAAAAAGACCCAAGATAATTCGCCGTAAAAAGTTTGCAGGATGTGAAGTTTTTGAGATTGATTCGGATAGATATAATACATGCAGAAGAGCAAAATTACGAACCGAAAGATTTTCAAAATTCGTAGGGCATGATGATACAGCCTTGGCTATACGAGAATATGCAAAGACAAATCCAGCAAAGGGAATAATGATTCAAGATAGTGCCACTGGCGCAATGACATATCTTAAATTTCCTAAAGGGAAAACAGGAGTAGAATTTTAATGCCACTTTTTATAGGTGCCGCAGTCAAATTTGTGGCTACCTTCTTAGCAAATATTGTAAACAGCTTTGTTACGTTATGGATACGAATGAGAGAGTCGCGCAAGCGAGGAGAAGCTGAAGCGAAAAATGTTGCACACGAAGAAAATGCAAGGAGAAAAGCAAAGTCTGATGGGATTATGGCACAGCCAATTAAAAAGGGTAAAGCCCTTATTGATAGTATTCGCAATCGCGGTAATACAACTTAATTGCACCACGACAGGGGCCCCGGTCCTTATGCCGCCTGCCTGTCCAATATGGTCTGAAGATGCCGTTTTGGATTTAGAGATGTTATTAGAGTTACAAAAGGCTGGTGTATTTGATATTGTAGATTTAGAATATCAATTAGGCGAACAGCATAGACAATGTGAAGCTCTCGATGCATTTCTAAAAAACGATTGCGAGGACTAAGCTATGAATAATTTGTATGGAAACAATTCAAATGGAATTGTAAGGCAGGTATTAGTTGGAGTTGTTACGGCTGCTGTTATTGGTGTCTGGGCATTTGCTTCTACCAGGGCATCGTCGCATGACCTAGAAAGGGTTGAAATAGAATCCAAAAGTGCAGATGCATCATTAAATAAAGATGTAAAAGAATTACGAACCTATCTTCATGTGTTAGATGTAGAGCAATCAGCTTTTAGGGCACAGGTAAGAGAAGCCTTAAATATACGAAAACCTACTAGTTGACATCTCTTTAGTTTTCTGCTAAACTCTTTATATAATGTTACATATTGACCACGTTTACATTCGGTTACTTTCCTCACAGTTAAGTCACTTCAAACAAAAAGCAGACGAACTATATAATTTTCGTTGCCCTATCTGTGGCGACTCCCAGAAGAACAAATACAAATCCCGAGGGTATGTTTTTCGTAGGAAAGACGCCTTGATTTACAAGTGCCATAATTGTGGCGACAGCCGTTCTTTGGGTAATCTCATTAAGCATGTTGACTCTAATATGTATAGTCAGTATGTAATGGCGAGATATAAGTCGGGAGTGAGTCCTAAAACTACAGATTCAAAACCCGAGTTTCAATTTGATACACCTGTGTTTGCAAAGCATTCGCCGGGAAAACTTCTGTCAAGTATAGGTGCAGTTCGTCTGTCACTTCTGCCAGACACTCAATCTGCCAACCAGTTTGTTAAATATAGAAAACTCCCCCCTGATGCCACAAGGGGTTTGTACTATATAGACGATGAAGAAAAGCTAGAATTAATATCCCCTAAGTATAAAGATAGAATTGCTGGTCATGCTGCTAGAATAATAATTCCTTTTTGCGACAAAGAAGGAAATATGACTGGGTTGACTGGTAGAAAAATTGATGGTGGTTTAGGACTTCGGTATCTTACGTTAAAGTTTAATGCAGACGATGAGCCCTTGATATTTGGATTGGAGAGTTGGAATGGACGAGAACATACATTTGTGGTTGAGGGGCCCCTGGATGCACTTTTTCTTCATAATTGCATCGCTGTCGCTGGTGCTGATTTTGGTAAGCTCGATGGATTGGTCGATAAAGATAATACGACAATTATATTCGACAACGAGCCGAGGAATAAAGAGATTGTCAAGCGAATGGAGAAGATAATAAAAAATGGATGGACTGTTTGTATCTGGCCAGAAAAAACATCAGAAAAAGATGTGAATGATATGGTGATTGCAGGGCAGACATCCAAAGAAATTGAAGGTGTGATAAATAGAAATAAATTCTCTGGTCTACAAGCAAAGTTCAAGTTGAGTGGGTGGAAGAAATGTTAGTGTCTGACATGAATGTAGAATGGATTGTTGCGTGGGATTAAAGAATAGATGAGAGCAGTAGTAACTGGTGGAGCCGGATTTATTGGGAGCAATTTAGTAGACCAATTGATTGATGATGGCCATGATGTTTTTGTTTTTGATGATCTTTCTTCTGGAAAGAAAAAGAATATTAATCCAAAGGCATGGTTTGATCGCCCGGTAGATGTGGCTGATTTTGCTGATTTGGCACACCCTGCATATGTCGAGTGGTTTGCAAATTTCTTGAAAAAGAATAAGATTGATACCATTTTTCATTTGGCAGCAAGGGCAAGAGTTCAACCTTCAATTAAAGATCCTATTAGATTCAATAAGACTAATGTGGATGGAACGTTGGGTCTTTTGAAGAGTGCTGTTGATCATGGGATTGAGAAATTTATTTTT
>JABSPC010000770.1 GCA_013215515.1 Crocinitomicaceae bacterium | reverse complement strand
TCGCTACGAGCAACGATTTGTACAGAATCAAGATTTGAGAACCCGTTACCGCTATAATTTATTTCTAAACGTAGCATTGAACCAAAAAGAGATGAAGAAAAATACAATCTACCTTGCTCTTTACAATGAGATATTCATAAATGGTCAACGGAACATTGGAGATGGAAATACAGTTACTATTTTCGATCGAAATAGATTTTATACTGCCCTTGGGTATATGATTACTGACAAATTAAAGATACAAGCTGGGATTATAAACCAAACCACTAATGGTTGGAAAAAGAATCAACTACAGTTAAGTGTTCATCAGAAATTCAAGACTTTCAGTTCAAGGTAAAGACTCAAATAATCGCTACTGAATCACAACCTTTTTCAAAGCTACTTGATCACTGCCATTTGAAGCATGGATAAAATAGATTCCAGGTTTAAGTGAAATATTCTCCTTCACAACGAGGTTCATTGAATGCACCAATTTTTCCATCTCCGCTGAATAACTATACACGGCAACGCGACTCTAATAAACTACTTCAAAAAGAACAGTGTGAAGGAAGTTTCCAAAATTAAAGAATCTGATCTAAAACCAGGAAAAGCATTTTTCACAGTGACCAAAGAAGGGAAGATAACGAACATCAGACTTGATTCTTCATCCGGCCATGTATCCATCGATGTAAAAATGATTAAGCTGATTAAATCAATTCCGGATGAATGGGAACCAGCGAAAAATTCAAAAGGAGAAAAAGTAGATCAAGAACTCGTTTATTCATTTGGAATAAAGGGCTGCTAATTTTAGCAAAGACAAATTCAACCGCAGAAATGAAATTGTTCATATCTGCGGTTAAACATCTATAATTTATAGTTCCTATTTTCTTGTTGGAATTTGGAGCCCGAGACCTGCCGATAAAATGATTTCATCGGTGTTGAACGGACCGTCTGGTAATCCTCCCATATTCGAATTCAAATAACTCACATTGGCGAAAAAGTTAAAGTACTTCCAAACGTAGAACTTTCCTCCAACGGATAGCGCAAACGAAGGACTTACAATGTTTCTAGAAGGTTCAATGGCAACAAGAGGCTCAAGACCATCGTAATTACTCTTGCTCATGATCACTATCCCCGGCTGTACGCCCAATGTAACATCCAAATTTGTAAATTGATTGTGGTTCAAATGATAGAACACTCCAAAATAGGATCGAATCGCATTATTAATAAATGGACTATCCTCTAGCGCATTCAAGTGCAAGTAATTATCACTTCGCAAACTGACGTTTAAATCAAAATGGTATTCTGCAAATGCGTTCAAATAGAAATTATTCGATTTCCTGCTCAACATGGTCGATGGCGCAAGAGTTACTGACGCTTCAAGAAGCCCCTTATTTCTATAACCCACCATTCTTCTTCGTTCTTGTATTACAAGAAATTCAGCCGATCCAGTTTCCTGACTAAATCCAAAGGACGTGATGAATGTACATGCTATAACTAATATGCTCTTTACCATAAGTCAGCAATTTTATAGTTAATACCTACATGAAATAATAAATGTCCCTCTATGCTGGAACCAGCTTCTTCATGAAATTCCACTACACCATCGTGTTCGTGTCCACTCACCGCATTTCCAAGATGCATCATATATTGCCCAACAAATGAAAGGTCCCATCTTGCATTTAAATTGAGATGTATTCCTGCTCCTGCCTGAACTGCCGAACTCCAACGTTTTGTGTAGTTCGTTCTGTCGTAATTCGAAACCATATAGGTGTAATCAAAACAATGTCCGGCAAGAATGTATGGCCTCAAACGTGGAAATGTTTTACGTACAGAAGGAGTCAGTTTCATGTCACCTGAATTGGGCTTGGTAAGGTAATACAGGACGCTCCATCCAACATGGTAATCCGCTCGACTCGCGAAATTTCCAATATCACTTTTAATGTAATCGAAGAACCAATCGGAATTTACACGATCTGCGAATTGAATTCGGAATTGACCTCCGACTCCAAGGCCCGTGCCTTCATCATG
>JABSPC010000077.1 GCA_013215515.1 Crocinitomicaceae bacterium | reverse complement strand
GTGTCAGAAATATTGATTTCTTCCTTTTTAGAATCGAGAAACTCTTTTCATGATTTTAGTAAAACCACAACTTTTGCGCTTGATCCGAAAAAAGGCGTTGAATAGAAGATGTACTAAATGCGGACATGATGAATTTCCAACTGCAAATACACTGTTTAATAAGCTGAAACTCGGGATTGAAAATGGATAAGAAAAATGTGGATTAATCCATAAACAATGGATCAACAACATCCCTTATTAGATCCGTTTCATAGCCTTTAGAAGCCAAAAACCGATATACTTTAACCTTCTTAGAATAAGAGTCCCTTTCGCGCTCTAAGGTAAGGTATTTACGTTCTGCTAATCCAGTAATGTTTGAGATATACACCTCAGCATCTATTGAAGCGATTCCCTTATCCATGGAATATTTGGAAATTCGCTTTTGTTTTAAATGCTGTCGGATTTTAATTTTCCCCCATTTCTTAATATTCAACTTACCAGATACAAATGCCGCGACGAATCGTTCTTCATTAAGAAAGTTATTTGAAATGAGGTGAGTCAAAAGGCGGTTCGTATCTTCTTGATCGAACCGCCATTCGTATAGTTTTGTCTCTAACTCAGATGAACACCGCTCTTGATAAACACATAAGGCTTCGAGCTTGGTTTTTGCTTCGAGAAAAGAGTATTTACGTTCCGATAACATCAGACCGTAATCTCTTCATTTTTATCGTTGAAAAATGAATATTGCAACAAATGATTTGCTGAAGTTCCGCTAACCGAAATCCATTTCTTGTATTTAAAGAACCACTTCATTTGACGAGACATCAGTCCCTTTTTGAAATGTGACTCTAAATACGGATGAACCGTTAAAGAAACACTCTTTTCTTTTTTCTGTGTCATTAAGTACTCAAGATTGTTCTCAATCTCTTCTGCGAACAGAATGGATGCTTGAACTTCACCGGTACCATTACATGTCGGACATTTCTCCGAAGTTGTAATATCCGTTTCTGGACGTACACGCTGACGTGTAATTTCAACAACTCCAAACTTAGACGGAGGAAGTATATTGTGCTTCGCTCTATCATTCGACATTGATTTCTTAACAGCTTCAAACAAAGCCTTATTGTTAGCACGTTCATGCATATCAATAAAGTCGATACAGATAATTCCACCCATATCTCTTAACTGAAGAACACGAGAAATCTCATGTGCAGCCTCAATATTTGTTGAAAGCGCGTTGTTTTCTTGTCCATCAGCCCCCTTTCGGTTACCACTGTTAACATCTACAACGTGCATCGCCTCAGTATGCTCAATGATCAAGTATCCTCCACTAGGCAAAGGAACCTTCTTACCAAACAATGATTTGATTTGTTTGTTCACGCCAAACTTCTCGAAAACATCCAATTTCCCATCATAATGACGGATAATCTTCTCTCTTCCAGGAGCAATTCCAGAAACATACTCCTTTAAAGAGGCAGTAAGGTCACTGTCGTTGACATGAATATTAGTAAATTTTGCATTCAATAAATCCCTGAGCAAAGACGAAGTTTTATCAATTTCGCCCAATACTCTAAACGGAGGTTTAGCCCCGATAAGATTTTTATGCATTCTTTTCCACTTACCCACCAGACTCTTCAAATCTTGGTCGAGCACTTCGATCTTCTTTCCTTCTGCGACAGTACGAATAATAACACCGAAATTCTTCGGTTTAATACTATTCATTACTTCTTTTAGTCTGCTTCTTTCCTCGTTATCCTTAATCTTTTGAGAAATGGATACTTTATTGGAAAATGGAACTAAAACAAGGTATCTGCCCGCTAGGGTTATTTCAGCACACAATCTAGGTCCTTTGGACGAGATTGGTTCTTTTGCCACCTGCACTAAAATTGGGGCCGAAGAAGAAATGATTTCACTAATCTTTCCATCCTTTGGTATATCCTTTTCCCCTTTGAAATACAGAAGATCGGCTACGTTCTGCTTGCCACGCAATGAATCACGCGAAAACTTATTTAGTGAATTGAATTGAGGTCCTAAGTCAAGATAATGCAAAAATGCATCCTTCTCAAAACCAACATCCACAAACGATGCATTCAAACTAGGAACAACCTTTCTGACTTTACCGAGATAAATATCTCCTACAGCAAATTCAGCCTTTCCATCCTCTTCTTGATGCAACTCAATAAGCTTTCCGTCATCGAGCAAAGCAAGCCGGACACCCTTTTTACTGGTATCGACTACTAGTTCTAAACCCACGAAAGCCTAATTATATTAATAAATAGAAAAACTTAGCAGGTACTTTACCTGCTAAGCTTCAAAACTGTTCAAGAAAAATTATTTCTTCTTCTTGTGACGATTTTTTCTAAGTCTCTTTTTACGCTTATGCGTAGACATCTTATGTCTTTTTCTTTTTTTACCACTTGGCATAGTTCTATATATTTCTTGTTAAAAATTC
>JABSPC010000769.1 GCA_013215515.1 Crocinitomicaceae bacterium | reverse complement strand
GACCAAGCATATGTGTTTCCGTCAAAATCACTAGAAGCATCTACTCCTATTAAGGCAGACATGCCAGAACAAAGGGTTGACTCTGATTGTGGTGTTAATGTAATGTTTTGAGTTCCACCCACGCCTACTGTCATACTAACTACTGCATCGTTGGTACAGGTTTCGTTACTTACAGTTACAGTATATGTGGTAGTCGTTGAAGGTGTAACAGATTGACTCGCGCAAGTTGAACAAGGTGCTTCTGCCGACCAAGCATAAGTATTGCCAGTAATATCGCTAGATGCATCTACTCCAATTAAAGCAGACATACCTGAACAAATCGTAGACTCTGATTGTGGAGTCAAATTAATTACAGGAGCAGTGCCAACTTCAATCGTTACACTCGATACTGCATCATTAGTACAGTTGTCATTGCTTACCGTAACTGAGTAAGTGGTGGTGCCAGTCACAGTAACGGTAGGTTCTGCACAATTATCACATCCCGAAATTACTGGTGACCAAACATAGTTATTAGCAGGAGATACACTAGACTGAGTACCAATTTCAACAATTGAATTTACACATACAATTCGACCAATTCCAGCATCAGCTTTAGGAGCATCATCTATCGATACGGTAACTTCATCAATATAAACAGGGCAATTTGCGTTACTAATTGTTACAATATAAGTTGTTGTATTTGCGGGGTTCGCAATCGGACTAGGACAATCCGAACAACTCAAGCCAAGCGAAGGAGACCAAGTATAACTACTTGATGCAACATTACCAACACCAAGCTGCACCGAGCTTCCTGAACAGATGCTCTCATTTAAACCTGCATTATTTGCAATACATGGATCTGTCGGTGGGGTCGGATCTCCGCCTTCACAAACATTACCTTCCTTATCTGTATAGCCAACTATCGTGAAATTCCCAAATACTACTCCAGGATTCACAGGTTGCGAACAAGATGTGTGAATCTCAGCATCTCCAGATCCGTCATTTAATCTTAACCAATTCTTATCTCCAAGTTTTTCTCCACCATTTGTAACGGTATAAGTTCCATTGCCATTATCAACAATGTTACCTGTATTGGTAGAGATCGTTTGGCCAGAACCGTTAATGTGTTTAACAACAAGTTCGAACAACCCTCCTTCACAATCACAATTTGGAATGGAAGGATCAGTTGGACAGGCATGCCCTTCTTTATCAATGTAACTTACAATTGTAAACTTGCCAAAAACTACACCCGGATCAAGAGGTTTAGAACAAGACGTATGAAGATATGAATCTACAGAACCATCACTCAGGTTCAAGTCTTTATCAAGAGTACCGCTTTCGCCCATACCCATTCCCATTCCGCCGTCGCCTTCACCGCCAAAAATGGTATATGTGCCATCACCATTATCAGTAATCTCGCCGCTGTTGGTCGTAATCGTTTGACCTAAAACTCCATTATATTCAACTACTAATTGAACTACACCGCCCATACATTCACAAGAAACTGGAGGCGTTGGAGGATCTGTTCCATCATCAGGACATGAATGTCCTTCTTTATCTATATAACTTACAATGGTAAAATCGCCAAATTCTACACCTGGATCAAGAGGTTTAGAACAAGACGTATGGAGATAAGAACCTCCCAAACCATCATTTAAGTTTAAATCTTTGTCGAGAGTACCGCTTTCGCCCATTCCCATTCCGCCGTCGTCTGCAGCGGCTAAAACGGTATAAGTTCCATCACCATTATCAGTAATAGAACCGCTGTTTGTTGTGATCGGCTGTGTAGAATTGCCGTTGTACTGAACCACTAACTGAACTACACCGCCCATACATTCACAATCTGCAGTAGGTGGTGTTGGAGGTGTTCCATCTTGATCACAAAAATGTCCTTCGCTGTCTAAGTAGCTAACAATTTTGAAGTTTCCAAAAATCAAACCTGGATCAATTGGCTTAGAACATGAAGTATGAATGTCAACATCCCCAACGACTGATCCATCATTTAAAACCAAAGCATGCAGGAGCCTATCGCCGCTATCTCCCATTCCCATGCCGCCACTACTAGTGCCTCCAGAAATGGTATATGTTCCATCGCCATTGTCAACAACGTTTCCGCTGTTTGTAGAAATATTTTGATTTGCACCAGCATTGTGCTCAACAACTAATTCAACAACTCCTCCCATACATTCACACGAAGCAGTAGGTGGTGTTGGTGTTGATGGCGTTCCATCATCTGAGCATGCATGGCCTTCGCTATCCACATAACTTTCAATCGTAAAGTTTCCAAATGTTGTTACACCTGGAACAAGAGGTACCGAGCATGAAGTATGAATTCCTGCGGCTACTATTCCATCGTTTAAAACTAAAGCATGTTCGAGCTTACCGCCGCTGTCTCCCATTCCCATTCCACCGCTACTGGTGCCTCCTGAAATGGTATAAGATCCATCGCCATTGTCAACAACGTTTCCGCT
>JABSPC010000768.1 GCA_013215515.1 Crocinitomicaceae bacterium | reverse complement strand
TGTTGTTTCTTCAAACAATCCTTCTTCTCCTAGAGAACCATAAACCTCATCCGTTGAAACATGATGAAAAACATGCTTCGAATAATCCGACCACGCATCTTTCGCACATTGCAATAGATTCACAGTTCCAACTATATTGGTCAAAACGAACTCCATTGGTCCTTCAATCGAACGATCAACATGAGACTCAGCCGCCAAATGTATTACATCTGTGATTTGATACTGATCGAAAACTTCCTTCATTGTTGGTGCATCGCAGATATCTTCTTTCAGAAAAACATATTGATCTGAGACAGGAACATCAATCAAATTATTGAGGTTTCCAGCGTAGGTCAATTTATCAAGGTTGATAATTCTATAATCAGGATATTTGTTAACCAACAAGCGCACGACGTGGGACCCAATGAATCCAGCTCCTCCCGTCACCAGGATGTTTTTCTTCCAACTCATATCATAAGCTCCAATACTCAATATTACTAATCTTATCCTTGAAAATTCCTTTCACATCAACAAAGACACCGTTGTTATCATTCAACATAGCTCTGAAGTCTTCTTCTTTCAATAATTTGTATTCTGCATGGTTCACAGCAACAATAATGGCATCATAGTTGTTAGACGGATTCTCAAGTAAACCAACTCCGTATTCTTTTTCCATTTCTATTGAAGACGCATGTGGATCAACCAAATCTACTTTCACCTGAAATGATTTCAATTCTTGTATAATGTCAATCACTTTAGAATTACGGATATCGGAAACATCTTCTTTAAACGTTGCCCCCATTACTAAAACTCTTGCATCTTGAATTGATTTTCCTTTTGCCAACATCTTTTTCACCGTCGTCTTTCCAATATAGAATCCCATCGAATCATTAACATAACGCCCGCTTGTAATCACCTTTGAGTGATACCCAGCCTTCCTAGCCTTATGTGTCAAGTAGTATGGATCGACACCAATACAGTGTCCACCAACTAATCCTGGAGAAAACTTCAAGAAGTTCCATTTAGTTCCAGCAGCTTCTAACACGTCATATGTATTGATTCCTAGTTTATCAAAAATGATTGAAAGTTCATTTATTAAAGCGATATTAACATCACGCTGCGTATTTTCAATAATCTTAGCCGCCTCAGCTACTTTAATCGATGCAGCTCTGTGAACACCAGCATCGACAACAAGTTCATATGTTTTAGCTATTTGCTCAAGAGAATCCTCACTACAACCTGAGACAACTTTTATCACATTTTTAAGTGTATGCTCTTTATCCCCCGGATTAATTCTTTCTGGAGAATAGCCTACCATAAAATCATCTCTAAATTTTAATCCTGATACTTCTTCAAGTATGGGTACACAATCTTCTTCAGTACAACCTGGGTAAACTGTTGATTCAAATACAACGTAATCTCCTTTTTTCAAAACCTTAGCTACAGTTTCAGTCGCTCCTAAAAGTGGTTTTAAATTTGGCAAATTAGCATCATCGATAGGCGTTGGAACAGCAACAACGAAAATATTAACGTCTTTCAAGTCATCGATATTTACCGTGAATTCAATATCACATCCTTCAAACTCAGCTACTTCCAATTCGTTACTCGGGTCAATATTGTTTTTCATCAATTGCACTCGATCTTCATTGATATCAAAACCTACGACTTTAATCTTCTTCGCAAATTCCAGTGCAATTGGCAAGCCAACATATCCTAGACCAATTACGGCAAGGGTTGCTTCACCATTGATCAGTTTATTATAAATTGATTTGCTCATTTCTTACTTTATAAATTCGTTCAATAATTTCAACAACTTTAAGTCCTTCAAGGGCATTTGTAGTAGCCGTCGTCCTTCCTTTAAGAGTATCAATTACGTTTTTAATTACATAATTATGATTCGCTGCCGACCCTTTATAAGCCCCGTAATCGTTGGCTGGATTGGACTCTGCAAGTTCTGGCATCTCATACCCATCAATATTGCATACTTTAACTTCGTTCATATATTGTCCGCCAATCTTAACACTTCCTTTCTCACCAATAATAGTCAACGAGCTTTCAAGGTTTTGGTTCGCTACTGCTGTAGAGTAATTTAACGTTCCCATACCTCCATCAGTGAAGTCAAAACTCACAAATCCTGAATCTTCAAAGTCCGTTAAATTAGCGTGTGTAAAGTCAGCAAAACGTCCCTGGATATTATCTATATCTCCAAATAACCAGTACATAATATCAATAAAATGAGAGAACTGGGTAAAAAGTGTTCCTCCATCTAGGTCAGAAGTTCCTTTCCAGCCTTCGGCTTTATAATATCGATCATCACGATTCCAATAGCAATTCAATTGAACCATAAATATCTTACCAAGCTTATTATCCTCTATGATCGATTTAATCCATTCTGAAGGTGGTGAATACCTATTCTGCATTACACAAAATACATTCTTAGATTTCTGTAGCGCCTTGAAAATCACCTTTTCACAACTTTCCTTACTCAGTCCCATTGGCTTTTCACAAACAACATGCATATTTACTTCAAGTACTTTAAGGCACTGCTCAGCATGGAGTCCATTAGGCGTACAAATATTAGCTATGTCAAATTCCACTCCCGAATTAATCAACTCATCAACTGAATTAAAGAATGGGACATCAAGGTGAGTTGCATTGCACTCTTCCTTGGTGCGAATATCAACCATTGCCACAAGCTCAGACTCTTCTTCACGCAGAATCATTTCAGCATGACGCTTTCCTATATGGCCAGCACCAATTACCGCAAATTTTATTTTCTGATCTTCACTAACCATCACTTCTTAATTTTAACTACTATTTGGTTTTCTAATCTATATTCTTCTTTTGATTCTAGACAAATAGCAATCCCACTTGAATCAAACACGAGTCTATGTCCATACTCACTCATCCAACCCAATTGTCTAGCTGGATTACCAACTACTAAGGCGTATGCTGGAACTTTTTTCGTCACAACCGACCCCGCACCAACAAAAGCAAACTCACCTATATCATGGCCACAAATAATTGTAGCATTTGCTCCAATTGTTGCACCCTTCTTTACAGTTGTTCTTGCATATTCATTTTTTCGAATTACCGCACTTCTTGGATTCGTTACATTCGTGAAAACCATCGAAGGTCCAAGGAAAACATCATCTTCACAGATAACTCCAGTATAAATTGACACGTTATTCTGAACTTTCACATTGTCACCTAAAACAACTTCAGGAGATATAACCACATTTTGCCCAAGATTGCATTTCTTTCCCAATGTACAGTTTGGCATAATATGAGAAAAGTGCCAAATCTTGGTCCCTTCTCCTATGACGCAACCGTCATCAATAACTGCAGTATTATGAGCAAAATAATCCATTAACGTGTAATATAATTATCAAAGTTATAGTGAGCTGTTTCATTGAGCTCTTCCTGTGACAAAGTCTTGAAATACTCATAAGTAATTTTCAACCCTTCGCTTCTTTCAACCTTAGGTGACCAATTTAAAATGTTTTTAGCTTTGGTAATATCAGGTCTTCTTTGTTTCGGATCATTAACAGGTAAATCTTTGAAAACCACCTTTTGATCTGAGTTTGTTAAATTAATAATTTCAGTTGCAAAATCTGCGATCGAAATTTCCGAAGGGTTACCAACATTCATCGGTTGGGTGTAATCACTCATCAACAAAGCAAAAATTCCTACCACTAAATCATCCACATAACAGAACGATCTCGTTTGAGACCCATCCCCAAAAATTGTAAGGTCTTCACCTCTCAATGCTTGTCCAATAAATGCAGGTAAAACACGTCCATCATTCAACCTCATTCTAGGTCCATAAGTATTAAATATTCTGATGATTCTAGTTTCGAGACCATGGAAGGTATGATAAGCCATAGTAATCGCTTCTTGGAAACGCTTAGCTTCATCATAAACTCCTCTTGGCCCAACAGGATTCACATGTCCCCAATATTCTTCAGTCTGGGGATGAACCTGAGGATCACCATAAACTTCAGATGTTGAAGCGATCAGAATCCTAGCATTTTTCGCCTTAGCCAAACCAAGACAATTGTGAATACCCAATGACCCTACCTTTAAGGTTTGAATTGGAATTTTCAAATAGTCTATTGGGCTTGCTGGTGAAGCAAAATGCAATATATAGTCAAGTTCTCCTGGAACATCAATAAACTTTGTTACATCATGATTACAAAACTCAAAATTATCCAAAGGCAATAGGTGCTCTATGTTCTCAATGCGTCCAGTAATAAGATTATCCATAGCAATAACATGATAATCCTTTTTCACAAACATGTCGCACAAATGAGACCCCAAAAACCCCGCTGCGCCTGTAATTAAGATTCTTTTTCTTTCGTTCATAATAGTCTATCCGATTACTGTTCTTCTACCAATACTTTCATAATAAAACCCTTCATCCTTCATTTCATCTAGATCAAATAAGTTACGCCCGTCGAAAATCTTAGGTTCATTTAAGAGTTCCTTAATCTTTCCAAAATTTGGATTTCTAAACGCTCCCCACTCTGTAGCAATTAAAAGAGCATCTGCATTATTAAGTGCATCATATTGATTTTTAACAAATGTTATTTTTTCTCCGTACAGTTTCCGAACGTTGTCCATTGCTTCCGGATCAAAAGCAATTACGTCTGCTCCTGCTGCTAATAATGCATCAATCATATATAAAGCTGGAGCCTCTCTAATATCGTCCGTATCTGGCTTAAAAGCCAATCCCCAAAGTGCAAATGATTTTCCTGCAAGATCACCGAAATGATTTTTCACCTTTTCAATCAATCTCAATTTTTGCTCATCATTAACTTTAAGAACTGCATCAATAATGCTGAACCGATAGTCTGAATCTTCACCAGACTTCACTAATGCCTGAACATCTTTAGGGAAACAACTCCCTCCATAACCTATTCCAGGAAATAAAAAGCGTTTTCC
>JABSPC010000767.1 GCA_013215515.1 Crocinitomicaceae bacterium | reverse complement strand
TAAAACATCTGCATCAATAATATCACTTCCCGTATGCATGTGAAGTCCCATTATATTCATTTCGTAATTTTCTGCAATACGGACGGCATGGCGCAATTGATGGATTGAAATGCCAAATTTGGAATCGATGTGACCCACTGAAATATTCGAATTCCCACCAGCCATAATATGTGGGTTAATTCTGATACAAACACCAACTGAATTTCCGTAGTGGTTGCCAAATTTCTCTAATGTAGTGAGGTTGTCGAGATTGATATGAACACCGAATTCAACAGCTTCCTGAATTTCGGAAAATGATACGCAGTTGGGTGTGTACATTATTTTTTTGGGAGAATATCCAGCACGTAGCGCTAGTTGTACTTCTTCTATTGAAACTGCATCAAGACCAGCTCCCTGTTGCTTGAGTAGACGAAGAATATTTGTATTGCTCAATGCCTTTATCGCGTAATGCAGTTTAACATCCAGTGGTTTAAAAGCATTGTGCAATTTTTGATATTGATTTATCATTACATTTGAATCGTACACATACGTTGGTGTTCCGAATTCCTGTGCTACCTGAATTAATTCTTCGTTTGTCATTTTTTTAACTTAATGCGCAAAACTACGAAACATATTCAAATAACAATGTGTTAAAAATGGAATAAAACGTTAATTAAATAACGGTATTTGAATTGATCCAATTCTTGATTAAATTGTACTGGTCAAAAACATAAACTATCTATTATGAAAAAACTACTTCTATTATTCGTGTTCTTACCTTTATTCGGTTCAGCGCAAAACATTAATGTGCAGAACATTAAGGCTAATATTGATGAGGTAAAGCTCTATTTAACTGCAGGAGAGATTAAGCATCAACAGGAAATCAAGCTTACCAAGGGCCGAAATAAATTGATTTTTTCAGGAATTTCAGCTTATGCCGATCCGGAATCAATTCAATTTCGCTCGGATGGATCGTACAGTATAGTATCTGTTTCAACTGAGATGGATTTTTTGGCTGCCGAATCATTTAATCCTAGAATATCTGTATTAAAAGATTCTATGGAGATTATGAAGGATGCTTATCAGGAAAATTTGGATATAATTGATTCATACAACGCCGAAAAGGATGTTATGCGAGTGAATCGCGATTTGGGAGGACAAAGTGCGAACCTGACAGTTACTCAGATTAAAGAAGCTGCGGATTATTATAGAAAACGTACGCTTGAGATTAACAGGAAACTGAGCAAGTTGAAAAAGGAGCAGAGACGATACAACACAAAAATGGAGAATACAAGATTCCAATTGGTTGAATTGAATTACTTCGAGAATCAGAGAAGTAATCAAGTAATTGTTTTGTTGGATGTTGCACAAAGCATGAATGCTACAACATCCTTGACTTATTTAGTGTCTGACTGTGGGTGGGCCGCTACCTATGACCTTTCAGCGCAAGATTTAAAACAACAAATTAACTTAAAATACAAGGCTCAGGTGTATAATAACACTGGGAACGACTGGGAGGGCATAAAATTGATTTTATCAACGGCAGATGCTAAATTATCTGCTTCTGCACCACATTTGGAGCCTTGGTACCTATCTAATTTCAAGAGAAAGAGAAAGGTCTCGAATAAATTGAACTATTACGAGGGAGATAATAATAATAACGATGATTTACGTCAAGAAGCGATTTCTAATGTTAATCTGGCAAACCAAAGGGTTTATGATAATTATTATAATGGGGATGTATCCGGTGCTGTTCAATCTGAAAGAGCTTTTAATAGCTTTAAATTAAGAAATAGTCAAGATATCGGAAATCAGAAAGCTAAAATTGAGATGATAGAAATTTCAGAATTGTCAACGGAGTTCGTTATCGAGAGTTCATTTTCATGTCCATCGGATGCAAAGCCATATATCGTAAATGTGAAAGAGATGAATTTAGACGCGACTTTCTCGCATATAACTGTTCCTAAGCTGAATAGCTCGGCATTCTTAATGGCTCACATCGTTGGATGGCAGGATCTTGAATTGATGCCAGGTAAATCGAATGTATATTTTGGAGGGAAATACGTTGGTGTTTCTGAAATCAGCACTCGGAATATTTCTGATACCTTAAGTTTATCGTTTGGGCGTGATGATAAAGTTCTTGTGATGCGTAAACTTAAGAAGGAATTTAGTGTTAAAAAAGAGGTTGGAAATTCACGTAAGGATTCTTACATGTATGAAGTTGTGGTTCGAAACAATAGAGCTGTTCCTATTAAAATTCAAGTTTTTGATCAAATTCCAATTTCAAACAGCAATGATATTACTGTTACTGCAGATGAGCTATCAGGCTCAGAGAAAGATGTTGAAACAGGAGAAGTAATTTGGGCGATGACTATTTCACCTTCAGGAGTTCAAAGCAAAGAACTTGGATATACAGTTAAGTACCCAAAAAATATGAACGTTTCTGTCAATAGATATAGATGGAGAGGAACGTATAAATTCTAAAATTTGATCGGCAAGAATGGTGCTTTGAAAAATTGCATCATTCTTGTACAATTTTCTTTTTAATTTTGCGTTCAACGAATGAAATGAAAATGTCAAGAAAATTTATCGCACTTATTCTGTTCTTGTTTATCGGGCAATCCGCTGTTCACGCTCAGTTTAGAACGAATGCCTCTAGGTCCGAGTTAGGATTTATGATAGGCGGATCTTATTATATAGGTGATTTGAATCCATTTATGCCATATAGAAACACAAATTTGGCTGGTGGATTGGTCTACCGTTATAACGTTCATTCTCGATTAAGTATTAGAGCGAACTTTACGTATGGAAAGCTTGAAGGGTATGATTCGGATTCTAAAGAATCACTTTTGGTTGATAGAAACTTAAGTTTTCATACACACATATTTGAGTTGGGTGCTGGTATAGAGTTTAACTATTTTCCATTTCAACTTGGGCATGATCGATATAAAGGAACTGCTTATCTCCTCACG
>JABSPC010000766.1 GCA_013215515.1 Crocinitomicaceae bacterium | reverse complement strand
TGTCTTGAAGCCAATTGTCTGTAACGGTAAGTTCCCAATCGCCATTAATTAAATCACCTACGAATGCAGAAAAGTCCTGTTCTGGTGTGTAGGAACCAGCAGGATAATAATAATCGGTGTTAACATCACCACTATTATTAGTGTATGTATGATTAGGCATGTCTGGAGGGCCAGCCATGAAATCGGACATTGTTCCATAGGTAGGTATACTTGTCCAACAATATTCGTAACCAGTACCAGGAGTAAAGTCAGTTGTGTTAATATCATCTGCAGGGCCAGTAGTTACAGGCTCTCCAAGGTCAGCGGAATCAAATGTTCCACCTGTTGCTCCTGAATTTTTAAGGGTTATAGTTGTTCCAGAAGGTGAAGTCAATTCAATTTCAAGGTCATTCGCATATGAGTGCTCCATTGTAAGACAGATACCATTAAATTGGGCAGCATTCTGAATTGTAGTTCCGGGAGTAAATCCGGCCATAGAAAGAGTTGCATTATATGAATCACCGTTACCATCTGGTAACCATGTTTGTCCTGCATTGTTGTTTGCTCCGATTACTTCCGCTTCAGCCTCGCAGCCGTAAGCGTCTGTAATTTCTATGTAGTAAGTTCCAGCAGGTAACTCATCAATATATGCAGCGCTATAATCTGTTTCAAGACCAGTTGCCGAGTCAGTTAAAGTGATGATGTATGGCGGGAACCCTCCTGTAACTGTTAGGTCGGCTATTCCGGAACTATCTTCGTAACAGTTAAGATCTGTTGCTAGGGTAGTATACTCAATTGAAGAGTTGTCGTCGATAAATAAAGTAACTGTAGATGACGGTCCACAAATTACTGGAGTAAAAGTTAAATCGATTGTTTCTTGCCCTTCTGTAAGTCCGTCAGAATACGCATCAATAATAATTGTTGCGGACAATTGGCCAGCAGGAACAATAATTTCCGGATCTAAGAACTGGTAATCAACCCCATTAAGAGCGGTTCCGCCAACTGTTAGCGGAATAATGTAATCTGTTAATTGAGGAGCATCTAATTCGAAAGTAAAGCTTGCTTGAATACAACCTTCAAGTGCAATTCCATCTCCATTCGGAGTAAGGGTTGAAGCAGTTACGGTTCCTTGTGTTAATGAATTTTCTTTTAAGAAAACACCTGTATCATAAACGTCATCACTACCATCGGCAATGGCTAATTTTAAGTGGTAAGTCTGACATGGAATAAGACCTGTTTTTTCAGCAATTAAGGTAGTCGTATACCCATCGTATTGAATATTCGTGTTCCCATTACTATTATCTCTATAAAACTGCCAGAAATTTGTTGCATTAATTGTGTTAATAGAAACACCTGATGTTGTACTTGGTACTAAGGCAATATTTTCTAGACCAACGATTCCTGGACCACTTATGAAAAAAGCAAACACATCATTAAATTGCGTATTTGCCCACTCTGGATATTCCTCGGAACCAAATATGTAATCGAAATTTATTGTAGACGTCTGTACGGTAAAATCAAATTCAAGTACTGCAGCATCCTGAGTAGTAACTCCGCTAAGAGCATCGAGGTCAGCATCTCCATCACCCCAACCATTTATTGAACCAGTTATAGCCCCTTGGTTATTTGGTCCTATCATATTGTTGGCAAAACCATTGGTCAGAACAATCCCTGAGTTTATCTCAAAGTCTGGACCTATCCATATAAAGTCACCCGCTTGCTGAGTAATATCTCCAGTAAAGGTAGCATTGAAGACTGTTACATTAGGTCCTGCAAGGTTTTCGGCTAGCTGTTGTGCCGTTAGTGCTCCTTGATTTATAGCTAATTGTCCAAAGCTATTTAGTACTAGACAAAACGCGAAACTTAATAATAAAGCTGCTCTGGTAATTTTTCTAATCATAGGCCGTAATAATGTCTAAATTCTCTTTTATAACTATAAAATAGAAGAC
>JABSPC010000765.1 GCA_013215515.1 Crocinitomicaceae bacterium | reverse complement strand
TGTTGTTTGGGCTACTGCATATGATGGTACAGGTGGCGGAGGAAATGTTCAAGAGTTTACAAAAACTTCAGATGGAGGTTTGAACTGGTCACCAGGAATATGTAACGTACAAGATGCTGGATTAGGGATTTCAATGATTGTTGGGACGAGTATTTCAACGGCTTGGTTGGCGGCTTACCCAACAGCAGGTGGTCAAACAGGTGGGATTTGGAAAACAACAAATGGTGGTACTTCTTGGACACGTCAAAATACGGCGACGTTCAACAATGCTGCTTCGTTTACGAATGTAGTTCACTTCTGGGATGCGAACGTTGGCTTCTGTCAAGGGGATCCAATCAACGGTGAATTTGAATTGTATACAACAACGAACGGAGGTACAACTTGGTCACAAGTTCCAGGGGGTAGTATTCCGAATCCAACAAATGGAAATGAGTTTGGTTATACACGACAAATAGATGTTATTGGAGATCACGTTTGGTTCTCTACGAGTCTGGGACGAATTTATCACTCTGCAAATAAAGGACTAACATGGAATGTGTTTAACACGCCGGTTGCCGATTTTGGTGGTGCGGTTACAGCTGGAACATCTGCGAACTTCTCTTTCTCTTCAGCAAATGACGGATTGATTATTGATAATTCTGGAACAGTTTATAGAACTACCAATGGTGGTACAAACTGGTCAACTGTTACAACAACAGGTTCTGTTTTCACAAACGGTCTGTGCTTTATTGAAGGAACGAATACAGCATTCTGTACAGGTGCCGCGACAGGAGTTTCAGGATCATCATACAGTACGGATGGAGGAACTACTTGGAATATAATTGATACAGAGCAACACTTACATTGTGAATTCACAACACCTTCTATCGGGTGGTCAGGTTGGTTCAACGTTGATGCAACGACTGCTGGAATGTGGAAGTGGAATGATTTATCATCGTCTTTAGTCGCAGATTTCAGTGGAACAAACACGACTACTTGTTCAGCCACGCCCGTTGTCTTCGCAGACTTAACTACGGGAGGAACACCTACAACTTGGCTCTGGACATTCCCTGGTGGAACTCCGGCAACTTCAATTTTGCCAAATCCATCTGTGACATATAGCACCCCTGGAACATATGACGTAACGTTGACTGTTGGAGATGGAATTTCTCAAACGACATACACGCAAACAGCGTTCATTACATCAATTGCACCTGCGACAGTTCCAAGTTCAATTACTGGAGCATTAGTGCTTTGTGAATTGGATGTTGAAACATATACTGTTGTGAATGATCCCAATGTTGTTTACAACTGGACAATCCCAGCGGGTTGGTCGGGAACAAGTACGACAAACTCGATTACAGTCACTGCTGGTGCAACTGGAGGGAACGTTGAAGTAAACGCTGAAAACATCTGTGGAAGTAGTGCGAATAGTCAAGCAACAGTGGTTGTTAACCTTTTACCGGTACCTGTTATTACTGCCACAGGAACAACAACTATTTGTTCAGGATCAAGTGTTGATTTAACATCTTCATATCCTACAAACAATGTTTGGTCAACTACTGAAACGAGTTCAACAATTACTGTTTCAACACCTGGACCTGTTACTGTAATTCATACAGATGTAAATGGATGTTCAAATACTTCTTTAGCTACAACGATTATTGTAAACAATACTCCAGTTCTTTCCGCGGGAACGATTACTGGACCTAATGCTTGTGGAGCTTCAACTGGTTCAATTCAAGTTACCGGCTCTGGAACTGGTGATGTTTCTTGGACCGGTACAGCTACTGGAAACGCTAACAATGTTACGCTTCCATATACAATTGCTGGATTAGCAGCTGGATCATACAATATTACTATCGTTGATGGTAATGGGTGTACTTCAAATATCTTAGCTCAAGGATTAAATGATCCTAACCCTCCAGCGACGCCTGTTATATCTGCCGGTGGAGCAATTACTTTCTGTGATGGTGGAACTGTTGATTTAACTTCATCTTATGGTTCTGGTAATAGCTGGTCCACCACTGAGACGACTTCAACTATTACTGTAACAACTACACAAACGATCTCTGTTACATACGTTGATGGATTCGGATGTTCTTCAACTTCGACACCGACGGTAGTTACCGTGAATGCTAATCCTTCTGTTCCAGCTATTACGGCAACGGGAGCTTTAACATTCTGTGATGGAGGAAGTGTTGATTTGAGTTCATCACAAGGTTCTGGTAACGACTGGTCAACTACTGAGACTTCTCAGACCATTACGGTAACAACCGGTGGACCGTTCACAGTTACTTATACGGATGGAAATGGATGTTCAGCAATTTCTGCTACGACTGACGTAGTTGTTAATCCTCTTCCTACAATAGCATTCCCTGCCCTTGCTGATCTTTGTGATTACACAGCTCCGATCACTTTGACTGGTGCAACTCCAGCAGGCGGAACTTATTCAGGACCTGGTGTAACAGGAACAACGTTTGACCCTGCAGCGGCTGGTTTAGGAACTCATACTATCACGTATTCGTATACTGATGGAAATGGATGCGCTAACACTGGAACTGCAGATATCTTGGTTGACCCTTGCGTATCAATTGCTGAGCAAGAAAACATCGGGTTAAGCATCTTCCCTAACCCAACAACTAATGAATTGAATATCGAATTAAACGGTGATTTCAATTATGAAATTGTTGATGCAAGAGGAAGAAACATCGTAACTGGTTCTGGTTCTGAAAGTGTTATCTTAAACACTACAAACTATGAAACTGGAGTGTATTTCGTTACAATAAGCAATGATAATAACACTGTAGTAACACGAGTTGTGAAGCAGTAGAATTAACTAAATAACTGAATCCCGTCTCGGTTAAATCGAGACGGGATTTTTTTGTCAACCATTTTGTATTCTAGTTCGTTGATTACTGTATGAAGTACTTATATTCCTTATATTATTTGTAACCTCAGCCAACAGCCAATTGTACGTTTCTCTAGGTTCTAGTCGAAAGTCGGAAAGGTTATTTTCGGTAGACCATTTTAAAGTAGAATCTGATTACAATAGCCACTATCGAGTTTATGTAAATACATATGCTTCAGGGGCTGTTCGATACCGGTACAAAAAAATTATTTTTGACGCGGAACTCTCTTATTTGAATCGAAAAGTAATAGATTTTTTACCAAAAGAGAATCTAGTGAGTATGTTATCCGACCCGGTCCATTCCCCTCTTATGATAAATATACAGTAACCCATAATTCAGCATTGGCCGATTTTTCATTTGTAGGATTGAAGTTAGGTGCTAGTTTTCTAATTGATAGCAAAAGCTTCATATTTAATAAAATGCCCAAGAATGAAACAACTTTTGGATTGATTTTTCAATGAGATTTTGTTGTTCAGTAAAATGAATACGATCATTCATCTAATTCACAAATATATTTGTATGCTGGTGTCGGTGGTGGTTTTGGCTTTCCAAATGCCTACGAATCAAATGAATTCGAGTTTGATTCTTAGGGTACCTGAGATGGTTAAATCTGTTGGTATTAGTGTAGATCATACAATCGTTTTTAATAATTTCTTTTTCGGTATTAATATGGCTTATGGTTTTATGCTAGATGAGAGGTATATTTTATTAAAGGGTCAACGGACAGGGTATGGATCATTACACAATAATTTTATTGAAACAGGAATATTTATAGGTCATAAATTCAAAGCTAAGGATTAAAAATATTCGATTCAGAGACTTTCGTGTTCACGAATTTCGTGCGTAACGGAATTGATTAGAAGGGTTATCTAGATATGAAACTTCAACTCTTATTTGCATCTCTCTTTTTGATTTTCATAACTTCCTGTTCAACCATCGATAGTGAACTCAGAAGGTGAAGAAGTGTGGAGTGAATTTTTTAAAGATGGAGCGTTACGGTTTAATAGCAATCAATTTGATAGAGGCATTTATACTTTGATGTTTTCAGATGCGAATGGGCCGATATTGTCTGAGAAGTTTATTCGGAATTAGTTCCTGTAAATAAAATGGAAGACGGTAAATCCATTCTTGTTCTAATAATCTCATTGTTTGTATTTAGTTCAAATACAGCATTGGCAACTGATCCATTCGGGGATCTATTAATTTTTTAAAATGATACATTGGTTATTTATTCTAATCCACTAGAACTCTATTTCGAAAGAAAGGGAAAGAGGAAGATCAACGGAGAAGAAATGAAAGGACTATGCACAGATCTAGGGGCTACGTCGCCACATGTAAAATCGAAAATGATAGTTTATTTTTGGCAATGACTCAAACAAATTGCTGCAGTGAGAACCCGATCAATTTAGATCTTGAAAAGGAGTTTAATAGTAAAAGAATCTTCGCTGATTGGTATGAAGGTGAAATACGAAGTCAACTCGGAAGTCGTTTGTATTATTTACATGCTGGGTATGGATCGGTTTATGAAAAGGAGTAATTCTTTCAAGTTGACGAGGGGCTAATTACATCCATTACTGATACAAGTTATATTGAGTTTGATAAGAAACGCCTGCATCCGGACGTAGATTTTTTGACCGATACAATTGAAAGGATAATCTATAATAACCTGGACTTAAATGAGGTTAAAAGTGTAAAGGAAGAAGAATCTTTTGAACTGATTGTGATGTTTGACCCAGAAGGAGAAATTACTCACATTTCAGGTAATTATGGTGATGAAAGTCCGAGATTAGAATCTATAATAATGGAAGTTGCGAATCGTTCATTAAATGATTTCCCTCAGGTGATGAAGGTAAACCATGAACTGTATTCGCCTCCTGTTATTCGGATTTGGTTCATGGGGCATTGTCTAAAGTATCCTGAGGATAAAGAATATGGTTGCGACGATTATAGGGAATTGATTGCCCCTAAAAAGGAAGTTAAAACTGAAAAGCATGATAAGGCTGAAGGTAGCACTACTTGGATGTTTGGTTTGGTTGGAATTCTTGCTGTAATTTCCAGTATTGGAATTGTCTTAAAAAGAAGGAAGATAAAATAATTGATGCTTTTCCCGATACCTTCTTGGTAATTTTAATTTTGAATCGAACGCTGTGATTTAAGACGTAACGATGAACATAAGTCTGGTTATAGTACCATGAAATCCTTCTTCACTTTGGTTATTCTTTCTTGTCTGTTATTAGACTGCAATGAAGTCATAATTGACACATGGGATGCAAACGAAAAGTCTTTTACAAAGCAGTCGAAAAAAGTAAAAATTCAAGACTTCTATATGGACTCAAAAGAGTCACCGCAATTATTTCTTCGTCCCCAAAAATGGATTGACTCCTTTCATCATACTTGACGGGTGCGGTCTAAATTGAAATTCTTTTTCCGTCAATCCTTCCGTAGCCCACCGGTATCGAAATCCCAATTCATCGACAAATCGTGCAATGCTATTTGCGGCACTTTCAGTTTTTGGCACATCAGGGATATTGTAAAATAAATCCGACATAGTATTTAATGTTTTGAAACAAAGTAAGTTGAATTTACAGAAAATCAATGGACGAATACGGTCAGAATGATGTCATATTCGTTCAAAACTGTAACATCCCAGCCAATTCAACTTATAAAGAGTATGAAAAAAATTCAACTCATTCTGGCGCTATTATTCCTGTCAGGGCTTACTTTTGGTCAAGACAAAGAAGCACATAAGCAACTTCTTAAGAATCGCAAAGCCTTTGAAAAGGTTTCCGATTATGTTTACATCCCCAGTGGAGAATTTACAATGGGAGCAACTTCAGTTAATGGTCCCGGCTATGGTCCGAACGGAGAAACGGTTCGCGCTAGAAATTGGAAGATTGAATCGTTCTATATGATGAAATTCGAAATGTCCAATCATCTATATTTATCCTATGTGAAGGAATTGTACAAATCTGATTCGTTGAGAGCGGAAACAGCCATGCCCGATACATTGGTTTGGAATACGAAAATGGGCGATAACAATAAGTACGTCGATTACTATTTGAGACACCCTGCCTATGAATCTTATCCTGTTTTAGGGGTTTCGTACAACCAAGCTGTGGCTTATGCCGATTGGTTTACGGAGCAATACAACAGAAGAACGGAAAAGGAATTCAAGGAAGTGAAATTTAGGTTGCCAACGGAGGAAGAATGGGAATATGCTGCCAGAGGAGGCCTTGAGCTTTCAAATTATCCATG
>JABSPC010000764.1 GCA_013215515.1 Crocinitomicaceae bacterium | reverse complement strand
CATCGCCTTCCCAGAGATAAGATCGAGATCGATATGGTTCGTGTATCAGGTCCAGATTTCGAAAATGTAGATAATAGAATTCTTGCGCTAAATCTTGTGAAAAGAGGGATGACAGATGCAACAATGTTCGATTTAAGTGGAAGCGTATTGCAACCGGCTACGGCCTTATATAAAAAGAATATCCTTCTAATGAGAGGTCGTTTCCGTCCAGTTACGAAGATCCATATCGATATGATCGAAAAAGGACAGAAGCAGTTTCTAGCGGAAGAAGGAATTAATGAAGAAAACGTTCGAGTGATTGTTGAGTTAACGCTTAAAGATCTTACTGCGGACGGAAAGATATCAGATAAAGATTTTGTAGACCGAGCTGAGCTGCTAGGAACATTGGGGTACACAGTAATGATTTCAAATTATTTGAAACACTATAAGATGGTCGACTATTTAGCGACAATTGCAAGAGGTCATAAAATGGGCGTTATTGTTGGAGTGTATAACCTTCAAACAATCTTCGAAGAGAAATATTACGACAATCTCCCCGGAGGATTATTAGAAGCATTCGGCCGTGGTTTTGGACACAACGTGAAAATGTTTGTCTATCCAGCGAATAATGTTGAAACGGGTGAAATTTATAGTCTTGAAAATTTCAGTATTCCTCAAAATTTGGAAGGGCTGTTGCAATATTTGAAAGACAATAATAAATTGGCAAAATTTGAAGAATACAATCCTCAGCTTTTGGGAATTATGTCAGATGACGTGCTTTCAAAAATCAAAGTCGGAGCATCTAGCTGGGAAGAAGATGTTCCAGAAGAAGTGGTTAAGGCAATTAAGTATTATGAGTTATTTGGCTACGCCAAAAAAGAAACAATTGTAAAATAATTAGACGATATGCCGCATATCAAAAATGCCCTGATTCGCTACCGCATTATTGATAAATGCATTCGTAATAAATACAATACATTTCCAACAAAAAGGGATTTAAGAGAAGCGTGCGAAGAATCGCTTTTCGGTAGCATTTATGGTAACCACATTTGTGATTCTACCATTGAAAAGGACATGTACGCCATGAAAATGGAGCATGACGCACCAATTAAATACAGCAAATTAAAAAAGGGTTATTTCTACGAAGATCCCAATTTTACAATCAACGATATTCCTTTAACAGATAACGACATGGAGGCGATTAGCTTTGCCGCAAAAACGTTGATGCAATTTAAAGACGTTGAGTTATTTCGTCAATTCGGAAGTGCGATAGATAAAATTGTTGATCATGTTGCCGTTTCTCAAGACGGGGATGCGCAGCAGTTTGTTCAATTCGAAGCGGGCATTGCGGACGGAGGAAATGAATACTTGACTTCTATTCTTGAGGGGGTCAAGTTGAAACGCTATTTAACCTTCGACTATGCTAGTTTTGTAACAGGTGAGTTGAAACCACGAAAGGTAATTCCGCTTTTACTTAAACAGTACAGAAATCGATGGTATCTCATCTCGTACGACGAATCTAAAAATGATTATATAACGTATGCCCTAGATCGAATTGAAGGTCTTGATGTTTCAAAAGAAGTCGCAAACAGACCAACTGACTTTGATCCTGACAACTATTTCAAACATGCCGTTGGGATAACCAGTGGAAATACTGCACCTTCGAAAATTTTATTGAAAGTTTCGAAGGTAGCTTCTAAGTATATTGATTCATTGCCAATTCATTCGTCACAAAAGATCGTCGAGATGAACGATGACCATTTCGTTTTTTCACTTCGCGTAAATGTTTCTGAAGAATTGATTCGAGAAATATTGAGTTATGGCGGAGATATTGAAGTGTTGCGGCCTAAAGAGCTAATTAATACTGTCCATAAAAGGGCAAGGCGTTTATTGAAGTAAGATAGATTAGCCTTTTCGACGCCAAATTACGTAATAGGTCCAATCACCATACCAATGACTACCCTGAAGATAACTATAATCAGGGTCATTATAAATTTTAAAGTCACCTCGACTTAATAAATATTGATGCCGCCCAAAGCCGAAATATGGATAAGGTTTGAGCTTATTGTATTCCAAGTTTAATACAAATGCGATTTCATCTCTTGGTAATATTAAAATATTCTTTATTAATTTCTCTTTGAACAAACGATTGATATTTCGGAAGTTTTCAGCCAAATATGTTGAATCAGAATAGTCAATTGTATACTTACACCGTACCGAATAAAATTGGGATATTTCTTCGCAATCTTCGTCATACATGTTTTCCAACTTAACCAAGTTAGCAGGGGTGAGTTCTTCATGTGCCCTTTGGAACTTTTCAATTTCATCAATATTGTATTTCGCAAAATTCTATTGGTTTTCTCGGTAAATGTAACACGAAGTTCCTATAGCCAGAATTACGATAGAATTCCTATTAGATATTTAGTTCGTTTTCTCATTGTGTAGGATTGAATAACGGGAATGGCGAAGGCTTATTATCAATTTGAATTAATTGCGGTTTTCTTTTTAGCGGTAGCGGTTTGTTATTCCGTTGCGGCAGTATGGGCTTTCAAAAATAAAGCGGAAGGGTTTCAACTGGGTATAGCAATTGGACTGACAACGATTGTGTGTTTCATCATAGATATAATTCTATTTGGAAATGAAGTAGACTTTATGCTTTTGGGAATGGGAGTGGTACTCACGCTTACAGGTTTTTTCGGATTAAGGGAATTGAGTGTAAAAAGAGTTTAGGTTGATAAAACGAAAAAGTTATAGCCGGCCTAAGTTAGCAATCGCCAGAAAGGATTACTTACCTTTGTGTGAAAGGAAAACCAATCAATGATTACAGATTTAGAGGTAAATAAGCCAGAGCCAATTGCGTCTGGAAAAAAAACAGAGTCGTTTAATCGTGAAACAGATGTTCAGCATGCGATTGAAGTATTGGAGGCGGGGAACCCTATATTAATAACAGAATTCTATAGTAATGGATTGTCACTTCTTCGGCAGTTACATGCGCATCTGAATAAAAAACATCCGAATACGTCTTTTCTGGAGCAACGGATGTATCGGTCAGAATATCGTAAGCTCTCAAATCTTATTTTAATAGAAATTGTAGATCATAAATTGGCAGTAAAGAAAGCTCCTTCGATCGGCTGGTTGGAAAAGTTTTATCCAGAAACTGGTGATTTCTTGTTATCATTTCCTCAAGTACAAGGTCTAAATAGTGCTTGGCAGTGGTACCAAAAAGGGGTTTCTATTCCTGTACTTCGAAATAAATTACATCCATATTATGGTACTTACTTTCCTACACGTTTTGAACATTTGGTGCTTTTTGAGAATTGGTTGAAACGATACGAAGGGCCTAAAAAGTCAGCAATAGATGTTGGGATTGGGAGTGGAGTACTTTCTTTACAAATCGTAAAGTATGGTTTTCAAAAGGTTTTTGGGACAGATACAAATCCGAATGCGATTATTGGGTTAGCAGATTTTATGGGAGATACAAAGTTATCTCGAAAGATAGAATTGGACTTTGGGCATCTTTTTGGTAGGTGGGAAAAACAGACAGAACTGATTGTTTTTAATCCCCCCTGGTTGCCGGAGCTTCATAACCTGGATAGTATTGATGAAGCTATTTACTACAATGAAAATCTTTTCCCTGATTTTTTTGCAGGAGCAAAAGAAAGGCTTTTACCTGAAGGAAAGCTTGTACTCATTTTCTCGAATTTAGCTCAAATAACGAATGTGACAAAAGAGCATCCGATTGAGAATGAACTAGCCAATGGTGGGAGATTTCAATTGGAAAGATGTTTTAAAAAAACCGTTAAAGCTGCCTCTGAAAAAACAATTCGAGACCAGCACTGGCGTTCTTCCGAAGAGGTAGAGCTTTGGGTCCTGACTCATAAGTAAGCTTTGAGGTGCAAGTGGCAACACCTAGGGGCAAACCAAGGAACTGTAAATCATAACTTAATCCGTTTTTGTTTCCAAAGAGTGGTTCAGTATATTTGTTTACATATGAAGTCATCGATTCTTTTCTATTTCTTGGCTTCCATTTTGTTTTCATCATCGATTTACGCGCAAAACTGCGTTTTAATGCAGTTTAGTTTTTATTAAATACACTTAATATTTCACTTTATTGTCGAAGATAAGCGGTAAGGCAGGTCGGGGTTGTTTTGGTTTCAAACTCAATAATTTCGATAGGTTCAATTTTTGATTTCTGGTTCGAAATCTTAGGCACAACGAAACCATTTAATAGATCATCAAAATTTTCCTTTTCTACTATAAATGTGTTTGTTTCTTCTATTTTAATGATGCCTCTGTAAATTAAGTTCAATAATACAGGATGATCAGTATATTGAACAATTAGACCAGGCCTTTCCGCAATTCTATGTAATAGTTCATAAAGCGATTTAGAAATTTTGTATTCGCAAAAATAGGGATTACTCTCAGAGGTCAAGAAATAATTGTTCAGTTCAAGGTCTGCGCTAAAAGATGACTCAGTTTTGATCCGGATATCTTCATCAATGTGCAGCTTTAAGCCACCATTTTTTTGCTTTTCAAGCATCTCTTTGGTGTCGAAATAGGAGCGCGTTTCATTGTAAATTGCGGTACTCGGATTGTTAATTGTTTTGCAGAAGTAGCTTCCCTTATTTTGACGTTTTTTAATCAATATATACCCAAAATTCACAGCCACTAAATTTTCCGAACGAAAGTTTTCGACCCAATTAAATAATTCAGCGGTGTATTCGTCATAATTTTGCCCAAAAGGATGGTGGCAATGTGGGACAGAGAATAAAATCTCATTTCTATCTGCAGTTTTTAGCAGCAGCATATTCGCCTTCTCATTATTCCACCAATTTGCTAGTTTTTGCTGATAGTCATCTACATTAACGAGATCGGTCACAATATGTAATTGTCCGTTATCACTGAGTTTTTCTGAAGCTCCTTCAATAATCGTTTTGAGAACGTCTTCTCCGCTGCTTCCTCCGTCTCTGAATTTGGTTTCCATATTTGGACTTGGAACAAAAGGAGGGTTGGCCAAAATAGTATCAAAGGAATGATTATCGAGTCTTTCATACAGACTTCCCAATTGAACTTCCATATTGTGAATTCCATTGAGCATGGCGTTAAACCTTGCGAAACGGACTGCACGTGGATTTATGTCAATAGCGAGAACACGATTGGAATAACGTGAAGCTACAATCGCCTGAACTCCTGATCCAGTGCATAGATCTAGGGTATATTTTGAAGGATACCTCGGAGCGGATTGTATTAAACCTAGGCTATCACTTCCAATGTACATGACAGGATCTTCTTGCATTATATCCTCTTTGAGGAAGAGAAAGCGGTGATCGGTAGCGATCAAAAATCCATCAACGGTGAAAAGAGAGACATATGAAAACGCCTTTTCGTTTTCTATCCCTAACACCTTGATGGTTAGAAGTGTTTCAAATAGAGCATCTCCAAACAACTTTTTTTCTTTATCTGCACTGATTCTTCCCCTTAGTAGGAAGAGTCGAATTAAATGATGTAAAGGCTCGTACTTAAGAATAAAATGGTCATAGTAGGCGAGATGGGTAGGTTGAATATTCTGAAGATCTTCAATGCCTATGCATTTGCAAATTTCTGTTTCATCGTAGTTCAAACTTTTTAGAATACGGTAGAGGGAGGCAAGGGATTTTTCAATTTTAAAATCGGCATTGCTAAAAGCCCCCAAGACCGTATTATCCTTGGTCAGGATTGAATGCTCGACTAAATCAGCCTCCATAAATACATTACTTTCAATACCAAGTTTATTCAGTCCTTCTCTGATTTTTCGAAGCTCCCAATTTATTTCCTGCATACTAAGGTTGAGGTCCATTCGCAGTTTTTCCAAATCCCCCCCATTTAATGCAAAGTAATGAAGCCTTAGCGCTTTAAAATCGATTGAAATTTCCTTTTCATCTTGAATAGATTTGATGACAGAATTTCCTAATGGATTTAGAAAGATGGCTGCTTTATTGTCAATTAACGTGTGAAAATTCTCACTGAAATTAATTTCGGTAAGGCTTGAATACGATTTGTACCGACCGTATGTCGCCGAAAATTGAAGCAGTTCAGCGCTATTCCAAATTCCTCCACCGTTGCCATTATTGAAAATGGCATCATCTAAAAGGGTAACTATTTCGAGGTGTTTGTCATCTTGTTCTTCCAAACCGATTGGTATAATTGGATCGGGCAGCAATGCTAAGTGTGCTTGATAATCTTTAGGGACTGATTTTTTCTTTTCTACCCAATAGTCCTCCATACATAAAAAGTCAATGTCTGTATTAAGGAAGGTTGCAATGGCCTCTTCAGGTGTTTCAACGATCGGTTGCCCAGCAACATTATAGCTAGTGTTAAGTAGTACCGCTGGACCTTCTCTAAATTCTTGCAGCTTATATGCTAGAGCGTGGAAGAAACGGTTGTTTTCTGGATCCACAGTTTGAACTCTTCCAGTTCCATCTTCATGCGTAATTGCTGGCAGTTGTGAATGATATTCTTGCTTAATATCAGATACAATCAACATAAACGGAGAGGAAAGTTCGAGGTCGAAAATTTCCGCTATTTTTTCGACGGGAACGACTGGAGCAAAGGGACGGAAACTTTCTCTGAATTTTACACGATAATTAATGACATCTTTCATTTTTTTGAAAGAAGGATCCGCTATTATTGATCGATTACCGAGTGCGCGGGGCCCAAATTCGCTTCCTCCTTCAAAGCGCGCAACAATGCAGCCTTCTGCCATTTTTTTTGCGCATTGGTCAATCGCTTCCTCCTCTGAAAGTTCTTTGACGATAATTTGATCCTTGAATTTTTCGAGAGCCGTTTTGAAATGGCCATGATCGTATTCAATTCCAAGACTTGCCGAAACCAAATGAGATCGGTATTGCCCCTTGCTAAAATGATCATATGCCCATAAGGCATTTCCTGCCGCTATTCCGTTATCTCCTGCCGCTGGAAATACAAATATGTCTTCGAGTTCAAGCTCTTTTAGAAGCCTGTAATTTGCGACAGAATTTAACGCTACTCCTCCTGCAAGACACACTTTTTTAATTCCCGTTTTCTGAACAGCTGTTCTGATTAAGTGCAGGATTGCTTTTTCCAGTTCTTGTTGAACCTTAAATGCCAAATCTACTATGTAGGGTTTTAAGTAGTTTTTTTCGGTTTGGTCTTGATCATAGAGCTTACGAATAACTTCTGTTTCTAAAGCAATATCATAACTATTTACACGAATATCATAACTTTCTTCTGTCGTCTCAACCCAATTACTCCAATTGGGCTGGTTTTTACCATAGGCAGCAAGCCCCATTAACTTTCCAGCTTCGGGAAGCTGGAGACTTTCAGAAACGGATGTTACGAATCCAGCTTTTTTACTAATGTATTCATACATCGAGCCTAAAGTCCCAAGCTCAGCCAAATGACTGGGGACTTTACCGCTGTATAGTTCTTTTATTTGGTGTTCTTTTCCTACATAAAGACTATATGATTCCGTCCAACCATCTTTAGTGGTGCCTGTGCCATCAATAGAAAGAATAATAGCTTCATTAAAACCACTTGGCCAATAAGCAGAGTAGGCATGAGAAAGGTGATGACTTTGTATTGTTTTTATCTTATGATGAACCGATTTTGGCAAGGCTTTTTTTAGTATCTGATCACTGTAATCAATACCTGGCATATTTGCAGTTATAGAAGCCAAATCTTCCCAATTCAAGTTTTCCTTTTGAAGACAATATTGAATTGCTTCATGCGGTAATTGTATTTGGCTTGTATCGCCAATCGATTGGTGCATGAAGCCTATACTATGTTTTTGTCGATCAAGTCGTTCTTGATCAATAGCAACGATTATTTTTCCATCAGCAACGAGTGCAGCCGACCTGTCATGTCCAAGATTAATGCCTAAATGATATTGGGTAGTAGTCATAGTATTATTTACTTCATGTTTTAATTATGACTAATGTTTTTGTAATTTATTGATAGTCAATGCTTAACTAAAGTTGAATTCATTAGTCTGAATATCGAATTTAGCAATTTTCTTTTGCATTTCTTTCACAATTCTTTTTCTCTTTTCATCAAGGAATTCATATGGATTGATGGGCTTGAATTCTTGTTTGTTAACAATCATGCTCCAAATAATAAT
>JABSPC010000763.1 GCA_013215515.1 Crocinitomicaceae bacterium | reverse complement strand
TCCGGGGGTTTATACAATGGATGGACAAGTTAGTATTCGAGGAGGAAGTGGATTTGCTTATGGCGCGGGAAGTCGTGTCATGCTTTTATGGAATGGAATGCCGATTCTTTCAGGTGATGCTGGAGATGCTAAATGGAATGCTATACCAATGGAGTGCGCATCTCAAATTGAAATATTAAAAGGAGCCTCTTCAGTGCTATATGGAAGTGGGGCCCTTAACGGAATTATTTCCTTGAATGAGCGGAAGCCTACGCTAAAAGGAGAAACAAGAATAAAGGTTCAGACAGGAATATATGATAAGCCTAAGCGAGCAAGTTTGGGATGGTGGACAGGCGCTAGAACGTATCAACTTGCCGACGCGTATTACGGAAAAATGTACAAAAACTTTGGATTCACAATTTCTGCAAATGGATATAAAAACCCAGGGTACAAAGAAGGAGAAGTTGAAAATAGAGGAAGAATTAGCGGAACATTGTACATCCGTCCAGAGAAATTTGAAAAGCTAAAGGCTGGAATTGGATACAATTTTCATTATCAAAAACAAGGCACCTTTTTAATTTGGCAGAGCGATAGTCTTGCATATATGCCTGGCGGCACTGCGGACACGTCATTGGCAGAATCTACATTGACATACAATTCAGGAATTAGAATGAGTGTTGATCCGTACGTAAAATTTTTTGATAAGAACAAGAACCTGCACACGTTCAAAACAAGGTTGTACTACGTAACAAATGATAATATTACGAACCCTTCTCAAAATTCGAATTCGACTGTATCTTATGGGGATTATCAATTCCAAAAGAATTGGGATACGAACGTTGTATTAACGGCTGGAGTGACTTTCATTCGGAACGGTGTTCAATCCAATCTATTTGGAAATCATCATTCAGAAAATGCCGCCGCTTACGCCCAATATGAACACAGATTTGACCGGCTTGATTTAACGGGCGGAGTGCGATTTGAATATTTTGAACAAGACGGGAAAAGTGGTGATACGGACCTTTATTTAGGAACAGACACGAACTCAACAAACATTCCTATTTACCCTATTGCTCGATTTGGGGCACATTACAAAATTGCTAAATATTCTCACCTTAGAGCATCATTCGGGCAAGGGGTTAGATACCCATCGGTGGCGGAAAGATATACCACAACCAATGTAGGAGCCTTGAATATTTTTGCAAATCCTGATTTAACAAGAGAAACGGGTTGGGCTGCCGAAATCGGATTCAAACAAGGAGTACGAATTGGAAAGAACTGGAAAGGTTTAATTGATGTTGCAGGATTCATAAATCAGTACAACAACATGATGGAGTTCTCTTTCGGAATTTTTGACCCAACGACAAGTGAGCGGTTGGATCCAGCGGACCCTAATTACAATGCAACATTGCTTAACCTGCTTACTTCCGGATATACGATTACTGACATGTTTGGTTTTGCTGCAGAAAATTCAGAATCTGCAAGAATCATGGGTGTTGAATTTTCATTCAATAGCCAAGGGAAAATAGGTGAAGTTGAATTGACCTCTTTAATAGGGTATACTTATATGTCTCCAAATACATTAAACACAGATTCAGCGTACTTGCATACTTTTTCCACATATGAGTATGACGACGTAACAAATACGGCTTCGTACAATCCGATGTTGAAGTATAGATTCAATCATTTAATTAAAGCTGATATTGAGGCTTCTTGGAAAAACATTTCGCTTGGAATGTCTGTTCGATACAACAGCTATATGGAAAACATTGACGCGGTATTTGAGGAAAACTTAACTACATCGGGTGATCCATTGTACATTTTGCCGGGGCTGGCTAATTACCGAGAATTGAACAATATAGGGCTGGCAGTATTGGATGCTCGGTTTGGATACAAAATCAAGGACCATTATCGAGTTGGGTTTATGGTGAACAATCTTCTAAATACCGAATATGTTTCTCGCCCTGGTGATGTTCAAGCGCCAAGATCGTTTATCTTGCAGCTGCAAATGAAATTCTAAGAAGAATGAAAATAATTGGAATTATTCCCGCACGATATGAATCGTCGCGATTTCCAGGTAAACCACTTATTGATTTAAAAGGAAAAACAATGATTCAACGCGTTTATGAAGGCGCGAAAAAATCGACGAAACTTTCGCAAGTAATTGTGGCGACAGAAGACCAAAGAATTTATGATCATGTTATTTCCTTTGGGGGAGAAGTGATGATGACTTCGGAAAATCACACGAATGGTACAGATCGTTGTGCAGAGATAGCGAGCCAAATTGATTGTGACATTGTAATCAACATCCAAGGCGATGAACCATTAGTGGATTTCAGGCAACTGGATCAACTTTGCGCGTCTTTTGATGATTCTCAAGTGTCTATCGCAACATTGGGAATAAATGGCGTTACAGAGGCGGACAGAAACAATCCCAATCGAATAAAGATTGTACTTGACGAAAACTCAGATGCGTTGTATTTTTCAAGAAGTGCAATTCCAAATGCAGCGAATGGTAAATTTGAAATAATTGAAAATTTTCCATTCTACCGTCATATTGGCTTATATGCTTATAAATCAGACACGTTAGCAGAATTGACCAAACTGGCTCCAACTCAATTGGAAAAGGTCGAATCACTGGAGCAATTGCGCTGGTTGTATTATGGTTACAAAATTAGGGTAGTGGAAACGGACATAGAAACGCCCAATATTGACGTTCCTGAGGATGTTGAAAAGGTGCTTGCTTTCCTGTAACATAATTCCTTTCTTCTCGTATATACTTAAAGACCTAGTTTTTAGTTATTTTTGTATTAATGACAACTGTTGACCAACTTATTGGAGATTTATTATTGAGACACAATTGTGTGATCATTCCATCTTTTGGTGGATTTGTCGCAAAGCCTGTTTCTGCCCAAATTGATTACCGGAAAGGAACGATGCTTCCTCCTGGAAAATCGTTGTTGTTTAACCGTCAACTCATAAACAATGACGGTCTGCTAATCAATGAGTTATCACAAGCAAATAACATTTCATTTGATGAAGCTTCCCTAGAAGTATCCGAGAAAATTAGTTCTTGGAACGCTGCTCTTAAAAATGGTGGACGAATTGAAATAGATCGCGTTGGAAATTTATTCTTCGACGAGGAGCGCAACATGTGCTTTGAACAAGATCGATTTTTCAATTTATTATTGGAATCATTTGGATTGGGTAAAGTTCACTTCTTAACAGAAGAAGACGTTCAGATTGTTGAACATAAAATTGAAACGACACGTGTTTACGAATCGCCTAAGCCTGTTGTTGAATCGCCAAAAGTTGAAAAACCAGTAATCGATACGCCCATGAAAATGGCAACGGTAGTTGAAGAGGCTCCAATCATTGAGATTAAGGGACCTAGAATAAAGAAAGAAGAAAAAGTGCTAGCTTTTGATGGAAAATCGAATGATGACCAAACAAACGTAATTGAACATCCAGCGGCGAGAAAAAGGCGTCCTTGGAGATATGTTGCAGCTGTTTGCATTCTCCCAATAGCATTTTACTCTGTTTGGATTCCTATGAAAACCGATGTTTTAGAGTCGGGAATTATCTCACTTAACGATTTCAATCCTTTTTATTCATCTTCAGATGGTAGATACAAGAAGGAAGATTTGACTAAAGAAATTACAGTTGTAAAATCGGATGAAAATTCTTTGGAAGACGAGATAGCGAACCTGGATTCAGACAAAAAGCACTATCCATATAAATTTGATGATGACACCTATATTCAAGTGAACCTTCCAGATACGGAAACCATAGATATAGCTGAAAATGTAGAGCCAACACCTCAACTTTCAGAGACTCAGGAAACGTTTAATGCAAGCGCAATTAATTACATTGTTGGTTGTTTTGGTAATAAAGCCAATGCAGAAAACTTGGTTGCGAAACTAAAGGCAAACGGATTGGAAGGTCGTATTTATGATAAAAAAAATGGTCTTCACAGAGTAACTGCTGGTTCAGCTCTTTCTCTTGGGTCGTATCACGAAATCAAGTCACAAGCCGATGCACTGGGCTTAAGTGGCTGGAAATTGAACTAAGGCTCCTACCAACAACATCATTTTACTTGAGATAATTATCTTTAGTCTCAAATCGTTCAAAAATGCATAAGAGATTCCATTTTATCATTGCTGTTGTTCTTATTCCCAATATGAGTTTTAGTCAAATTGACGAAGGTAAATTAGGTGGCTGGCACATGTATTTCTTTAATACTACATTTAAGAAAAGTCCATGGGGAGTGCAAGGAGATGTTCAATACCGAAATTGGAATATTGCGGGTGATTTAGAACAATTGCTAATCAGAAGTGGACTAACATATTCACCGAAAAACGCGAAGATCAAATTTACCCTGGGCTATGGAGATGTAACAACCGGAACTTTTGGTTCAGATAAATCAACGACTAGAGAAAGCAGAATTTATCAAGAAGCACTATTCCCAGTTAAGATTGGGAAAAGATTTTATATGAATCATCGAGTTCGTTATGAGCAACGTTTTGTTCGGAATCAAGATTTCCGAACGCGGTATCGATATAACTTATTTTTGAATATTGCATTGAATTCAACAGAAATGAAGAAGAAGACCCTGTATCTGGCTCTTTACAATGAAATTTTCATCAATGGTCAGCGTCACATCGGTGATGGCAATACAGTTCAAGTTTTCGATCGGAATAGGTTTTATTTAGCATTCGGTTATATGATACTTGACAATCTTAAAGTTCAAGCCGGAATTATGAACCAGACAACAAATGGCTGGAAGAAAAATCAATTGCAATTGAGTGTGCATCATAAGTTTTAGTTTCTTCTAAACTTTTCAAAAGGCATTCATTTCTAATTTAGAAAAGAAGAATTGATTTTTGGCGTGATTCTCAAAAAATGTTAGGTTAAAGGGTGATACTTATTGAACAATCCATACTTTTGTATCGAGAAATTTAATTTAAAACTACTATGAAAATAGCGACCTGCCACCGTTTATCAATAGTTCTTGTGAGCATTTTACTGAGTTCTTCTTCTTTTGCACAAATATGTATTGAAACGAACATGGCACAGAATATTGGAAATTCTGTAAGTGGACACAACAATGTGGGACAGGCATTTACAGCTTCGTGCGCGGGAGATATTACATCCGTAACAGTCTGGTTCAATGTAGATCCAAATACTGGCACTAATTTAAACGATCGTGTTTTACATATTCGTGACGGAGTTCTTTGTACATCTCCAATCCTTCACACCGAAACGATTCCAATTGGGAGTTTGGCTGCAGGGGCAAATGTGTTTATTCTTTCTACACCAGTTCCCATCAATATGGGAGAGGCAAATTCATTTGAAATTACAGATGTCGGACAAACGCCTGACGCGGCATACGGAGTTTCTCACAATTTTGTAGGATTATACCTTGGAGGAGATGCATGGTTTAGCTGTAATCCACTTGCTTCTTACGATCTAACTTTTGAAGTTACTAGTTGGACCATTGGTTCTTAATGTTGATCTTGGACCAGACACAACTCTTTGCCCAGGGCAGGATCTTACTTTAGACGCTGGAAGTGGAGGGGTTTCATACGCTTCGAATACGGGAGACACTACTCAAACGATTGTGGTTCTATTCGGCTGGAACGTATGGCGTTACTGTTATAGACAGGCTTGCATCTTCAGCAACAGACAGCATTGTGGTGGGCTATTTTAACAGTCCAATTGTAGATTTAGGACCAGATCAGGATATATGTCTTGTAGATTCTATTTGTTTTGTAGTTCCACCAGGTGCTGGAATTAGCTATATGTGGAATGATACTATTCCTGGCTCGACGTTCTGTACTTCGACTGTCGGAACGTATTGAATTGCTTGTACTGACTCAAATAGCTGTACGGCATATGATACTATCTCAATTACAGGAAGTGTTATACCAGTAGCTGACATTTCATGGTGCGACACAACGAATTGTCCGATAGTTGATTTTACAGATGGATCAACGGATGTTCTTTCTTGGACATGGACTTTTGGTGATGGGAATTCATCTAATCAACAAAACCCGACCCATACATATCTTGCAGGGGGACCTTATTCAGTAACTTTAGTGGCAGAGAATAATTGTGGTGTCGACTCAACGGTAAAAATTGTTGATATTGGATGCTATGATGGTTTACAAGAACTGAATGAATGGGGCGTGTCGGTTGATCCGAATGTAAATTCTGGAATTTTCGAAGTTGCCTTTAATGGAATAAACGCTTTAGAAATAAATATTCAATTGTATTCTTCGACTGGAGAGCTCGTCTTTAACAAAGCAGTAACTGTATCTTCAGAATCACATGTTGAAAAGGTAAATGCAGGAGTGTTGAGCAGCGGTGTATATATACTTAAACTTACTTTAAGCGATAGTTCGGTGGTTAAAAGAATTGTAATTAGTCAAGATTAAGAGAACAAAGAACTTCCATCACCCTTCATCACAATTGCCGTTCGATTATTGCACCTTCATTATTGGATGGTTATCTTTAATCACAATTTGAAAAAAAATAAGCCGATGCAGGAGCATCTAGACTAACAACAACGAATTATGAGAACATACTTAACGCTTGCCTTTGTTTGGCTCGCTTCAATATCGATTGCACAAGACGATGAAATTCAAACAGTCACCAACGCAGAAGGAAGTCATTATACTTTCGCATCGCTTGCTCATTTAGATGCGACACCAGTTCAAAGCCAAGGAAGAACAGGAACTTGCTGGTCTTTTTCGTCTTTGTCATTCTTTGAATCAGAAATGATTAGAATGGGAACGGCGAGTCCGGATATTTTATCTGAAATGTTTATTGTGAGAAAAGCTTATGAAGCGAAAGCCGATCATTATGTTCGCATGAATGGGAGAGCTAATTTCAGTGAAGGAGGTCAATTTCATGATATTCCTTACGTAATCCGAAAATATGGAATCGTTCCTTTGGATGTTTATTCTGGATTAAACTACGGTTCTGAAAAGCACAACCATAGTGAAATGTTTAAAGTTTTGAACGGGGCTGTTCAGGGTTTAATTGAAGCAATGAATACCTCAAAAACAGGAACAATCACAACGGCTTGGAAGGAAGCGGTAAGCGGAATTTTGGATGCATATTTAGGAGAAAACATTGTTGAATTTGAGCACAACAAAAAAAAGTACACACCTCAATCTTATGCGAAGTCAATAGGCCTAGACATGGATGATTATTTATCATTAACATCTTTCACAAATCACCCAATAAATAAGCCGTGCATTCTTGCAATTCAGGATAACTGGACGAATGAATCAAGTTATAATGTTGAGTTGGACGAAATGGTTGAAGCAACAAAATATGCGATTGACCAAGGCTATACTGTTGCCTGGGATGCAGATGTTTCTGAAAAGGGATTTAGTTTTAAAAATGGAATCGCGG
>JABSPC010000762.1 GCA_013215515.1 Crocinitomicaceae bacterium | reverse complement strand
TTTCTACTTTCTGCGATCTTGGTTGTTGCACTTGCTGATATAATTTCATCCAAGTTGATCAAGGAGTTGGTAATGCGTGCTCGTCCTTCTCATAATTTGTTATTGACAGATAAATTACATTACTACAAGTATGTAAATGGCGATTATTATAAAGGAGGTGAATATGGATTTGTTTCATCTCATGCCGCTAATTTTTTCGGGTTGTTCACCTTTGTGTCACTCGTTTTAGGGGAATATTATAAGAAAGTGTTTTTGATCTTAATGATTGTTGCGACACTCATTTGTTTTAGTCGAATATACCTTGGCGTTCATTATTTATCTGACCTCGTATTTGGGGGATTACTCGGAACCTTAATAGCGTATCTGGTCTATCGCTTCTTATTTATTGTTATTATTGAGAAAGATTTCATCAAGCAATGACGTACTTTTTTGTGTTTCTCGGTGGTGGGTTGGGCAGCTTAGCTCGATTTTTAGTCAGTAAATTTTCAGGACAAATCTTTACAACAAATTTTCCGATTGGTACTTTCATTTCCAATATGATAGCTTGTGCGCTGCTTGCCTTGTTCGTCGTTTTATTTACAAGCAAGACGGTAGAGTATCCTTGGATTCAGCCTTTATTGATTGTTGGGTTCTGTGGTGGATTTAGCACCTTTAGCACGTTTGGAAACGAGACTTTTCAGTTAATGGATTCAGGCAATCACCTGTTGGCTACTTTAAACATTGTAATCTCACTTGTTGTGGGAATTGGATTGATATTCTTAATCCGATTGAAGTCTTAAGAACTCGTCTCAGTTAAATCTAGTATTCTCGATTCTAAATCATCTCGTTTTGCAATAAGCTTGGAAAGATCAGTTTTCTTAATTACTCGCTTTGTCTTGAATGACTTAAGTGCAGAGAACCATATGTAGGCTAAAAGTCCAAATAACGCAATTAAAACGTAGTATAGGAAAGCCAATCCAAAACTCGAATAAACGAAATAATAGAATAGAAAGATAAATGGGATGTTAAAAATTCCAATCGCAAACATGCCAAGAATCAATTTTACGGAGCTCCAGAATACGCTTCTTTTGAATGACTTCTCGGTAAAATTCTTGGCTAATTTATATGGGATTATGCAATGAACAGTTCCGAGGATCATTAACGGGAAAAGAAGAATTAGAACCAAGAGCTCTTTTGCACGTCCGCCTTTTGGATTGTCTTTTTTCCAGGAAACATATTGGTCTTCAAGTTTCAACTTCTTTAAAAGAGAAAAGTAGTCTTCAGTGTTAGACTTTAATTTACTTAGGTTTTCATCGTTTTCTATATCCTGTTTGTTCAACCAAAGTGCCAATTTTCTCGAGTAATTCCAACGTTGTTTCATCGTTAATGAAGAATCGTATGACTCGTTGTTCATACCTTTTCGAGTAATAATCATCATGTTTTCGTGAAACGGGGCATCGTCTTTCTTTTCAACATGAGTCAATTGTTCGCGCATCATTTTCTCCAAGATCTTGGTTACATCAGTAATGGCTTTCGTTGGGTTTTCAAGATAGGTTTCTTTCCAGTGATTCAAGCAGATGCGCTCCGAATTAGAAATAAGAATTTTACTTCTCATTTTTAAGGGATTTGTGTAATTACAGCCAATTGCCGCCATGTAAACATTCTTTTTCCAATTCATGTTTTCCAAAGTTGAAAATCCAATTTTCACAGCACCTTTCTTAATTGGTTTTAACCTTCGAATGAATACATCATCTGTAAATCCTTCTCCAAAAATCAAAAGGTTTCTTCCCTGTGATAGAATTCTTGAACATTTTCGGAAAATTTTCTCGTTTTTGGCTACAGTATCCCCGCCATCCTGTTGTCGGTAAATGGGTAGCATATGGAAAGCCCAAAAAAAAGGCTTGGATATTTTAGTGAATATATCCGCTCTGGTCATAAAAAATACAATGGGAAGTTGAAGTCCGGCGATAACCAATGGATCAAAAAATGATGCGGGGTGATTACTGACGTAAATTGTTCGTCCTAAAAATTTGCGTCTGCTATTGACCGTTTTTATTGCGCTAAAAAATAATCTGAACGAATATTTCAGAGGCAAAAAGAGTATAAGGTATAGAATTCGCATTCGATTTTTTTCTTTAGCAGGCAAAAATAATAATGTGATCCATTATTCCTCCGTCTTCTCCTCCTTATTTTTCAATTCTTTTTTGATGTTTCTATTGTTTCCGAGATAGAAACCCAACTGAATTTCATGCGTTGAATTACCTGCGAGTTGAATTGCTCCGATACCTTGTTCATAGCCATATGTCAAGTAGAAGTTCTTAATCAAATTGGCACCTAATTGAAATGTTAACGCGTTCGTTGTTCTAAATTGAATTCCTGCCCAAACGCTCTTGTTGAAGATGAATCGTGCTCCAACATCCAAACTTGCAGGACTGTTTTCGGCAAGTTTTAAAACTGCCGTAGGTTCAATTTGGAATTTATCCGCAACTCCAAAAGCATATTTGGCCATGAAATAATAATGTCGGTTGTAATTACTTCCAGTTTCAATTCCACCAAATGTTGCCGTGTTTCTTAGGATTTGAGATGTAGAAATTCCAATAAATAATTCTTCATTGTAGAATACCAATCCAGCGTTTGCATTTGCAATGTTTTGAGAAGAAGTACTCCCTAAGAACTGTGCATATGAAGCGTCATCTGCTTGGTACAGGACAACTCGATCTTGATTGATTCTAAAATTACTCCAACCAACACTTAAACCAGCTCCAATATTAATTGACTTAATTAAAGGAAGGTGAATTGAATAACTAGCTTGAACAGACGTTTTATTAAAAGGTCCTATTACGTCCGATATTGCCATTCCACCAAGTATGTGTTTAACAGATCCAGTTGTTCGTTCAGGAGACTTATAAAAAGCTTTGCCTTCGACATTGTATTCTTGAAGAACACTTTTTTCTTTTCCAAATCGGACAGGACTGTTTCCTACGATGGCCATTGTTCGAGGTCCCCCGCCATATCCCAGCCACTGAGTTCTAGATGTAGCTTCAATGTTCAAAGTACTTGTCATTCCACCCGC
>JABSPC010000761.1 GCA_013215515.1 Crocinitomicaceae bacterium | reverse complement strand
TGAACCGTGTCTATCAACAAGCAGGGTTAGAAGTTACGGTTGAAGTTCAAAACAATTACCAAACGACGGTTTTCACAGATTCGATTTTGTCAAACCCCAGTAAGGACAAAGACCGCTTCACCAATCAAATGGCTGAGATTCGAAATGAATATTTTGACGAATTTCTAAATCGGAATCCAAAGTCATATTATATATTTCTAACGAACGGATTTGTCGATGAATCAATTGTCAGTTACTCGATTCGCAACAAAGCAGTTGCTTTTGTCAAGGCAGATACAGAAGATCTTTTTAGAATAATTGCTAAGGAATTGGGTTATGGGATAGGAGCTTTAGAGGATACCTGGGTAAATGATGGTCCAGAGAAGGGAACGACAGACAACCTGATGGACGTCAAAGGAATTGAGTTGACGTATGCCCAGTGGGAAGCGATTCAATTAATGCACGAGAGTGTTTCTTACTATGATGATTATGAGGACGTTCGAACGAGCAATGGAATAATTGCCCATTATTTATGGGAGGAGGATGCAAATGGCAATATCATAATGAACCCTGGAGGATGGAAAAAGTCTATTCGCCGCCCGTTCAAAAAGAATACCTATTCACTTCATTTGAATATCGACAATTTTCTATTTATCCAATTGTTTGATGTTTATGGCTACCCAATCTGCTTCTTGCATATTTTCAGCTTGCTGCTTTTAGGGTTCTTGTCCCTTTATACGCGCCAAAAAATTGTTAGAAAGGTAGATCGAATTCGAAAATACCGATTGTTAAGATGGGCAACGCGACTTATTGTTTTTTGTGTGTATACAGCTGGTTTTGTTTGCGCTTTTCTTCTTATCAATGAAGGGTATTTTATGTATGAAGTAAACCAAGGAGAGCTAGAAGAATACCAAGGCATGAGTGTTACAGGAGTCTCTCGTGAATTGGTCGTTAACGAAAATAATCGGCGGTCTCAAGAAAAGAGAATTGGGTCTCAAATTCTTATCAAGAAAGGCGATAAATGGAACTTGGTAAAAAAGAAAAGAGTGCTCTACTTTGAATTGAAAGAGAGTAGTTCAGGTGGCCCTAAATGTAGATTGGTCAAAGATTCTGATTACTTAACGCTAGAAGATGGCAACTTTAAAAGGTTCGCCCTTAATCATTACATAGTTTTTAATTGTTTGGATTCAGAAGGAAAGCTTATCGAACAAAAAGTCTTCAATCATATTGGATTAAACCTTACAGAGAAATTGAAACTCGCTGATCCTGCAAAACGAGTTCTAGTATTTGTAAACGGTTATCGGCCTACCTCATTAGGTAAGACCTTCAAAGATAATTTTGGTGATATTAAAGACAATGGATTGGAATTTTCAGATTCTAAAAATATCCTATTTCCATTCGATAGATATGATTATTGGAAGCCATGGAATCAGATCAATTTATTATTTGAGAAAAGATTGAATCCCAGTGATACATACTACGCAGATGGGCATCACTCGGTATCAACAGCAAATCATAGAAGTTTGGTTGAGTTTACGACACTTTCTCAGAAGTATCCCAAACGGTGTAGAAACCCGAATCATCATATTTGTAAAAGGTCCGAGAAAAGCTGGTCACTTTTTAATTGGAGAAGTGATATGAAAACGGTGGAACTACACAATTTAGAGCCAAACAAAGAAGGATTTAATATCCGCCGTGAAAATGGAAGAATTGCTGGGAAAAACCTTATTCAACAATTAAATGAGCTTCCCAATAAATCTAAGAATGACACCCTATATATTGTCGCTCACAGCATGGGGTATGCGTATAGCTTGGGTCTTATAGATAAGTTAAGAGATAAAATCAATTTCGGAGGGCTCTACATTATCGCTGCTGAGAATGCCGAGTCAGGAAAGGTTATTCCTTCCGAATGGCAAGAGGTATGGCAATACGGAAGTGATTTCGAAGC
>JABSPC010000760.1 GCA_013215515.1 Crocinitomicaceae bacterium | reverse complement strand
GTGCATATTAATTGACGGAATGAAAAAATACTATCTCTTGTGAAACCATACTTCGTCCATTTGTCTTTTTTGCGCTGCTTAACCATATCCCAACCTTCAATGGATTGTACAATGAATTGATAGGATGAATCATAATTATGAAATGGATTATCGCCACGGAAATAAATGATAGCTAAACCTTGAGCCGCTGCTGCCCCATTGTACTTCAATCCTTTGGTAAAGAACTTTTTTGCTCTGAAGTAATCATGAACTTCTAAAGCCTTATATCCTTTATCGATACTTCCAGCTTGGGAATTCAAGACACCTACGAATAGGGCAATTAAAAGCAATATGTGACGAATATTCAATCTCACTGTATAAAGGTACTTATAAGCCTACTAAATTAGAATTCAATGGCCTAGTTTCGATGATTGAAGCTATTAATTATAAACAATCAATGTATTAATCCCGATCACAAATTATACCACAAAAAAAGAGACCATTCCAAAAAAGGAATGATCTCTAATATTTCTAGTTTGAGTATTTTTCTATTTCTTACGTTTACCGTAACGCGTGTTGAATTTATCAATACGACCTGCAGTATCAACGAATTGAACAATACCGGTAAAGAACGGGTGAGATTTATGAGAAATATCCAATTTAATAAGTGGGTATTCATTTCCATCTTCCCATTTCACAGTTTCGCTTGAATCAGCACATGATGGACAAACAAATGAATAGTCGTTCGACATGTCTTTAAAAACAACTAATCTATAATCTTCTGGGTGTATATCTTTTCTCATAACAATATTAATTTCTCTATTTCCCTTACGGGAGTGCAAAGATATATAAACTTTTTAAATTTTTAAACTTTAGCAAAGATAAAATAAACCTAATTCTAATTACGTTACTTTTGCATTCAAGATATTAAAATGAACAAGTACTACATCTATTTCTTCTACTTTGCATTAATAGCTACTGCTTTGAGCACAGCAAGCTGCAACAAGACCGTTTTCTATTCGTCTGAAAACCTTTCCTTTAGTGCCGACACGGTAGTTTTCGATACTGTTTTTACAACTATAGGATCAACGACTAAGCAATTCAAAATTTACAATAACGATAATAAAACCATCACTGTTGAACAAATTGAATTGATGGGAGGTTCTGCATCACCGTTTAGAATTAACGTGGATGGCGTTTCAGGAACGAACCACGCGAACTTCGAAATTGAGGGAAACGATAGCCTTTTTGTCTTTGTAGAGGTTACGCTTGACCCAAATAATGGAATATTACCAATGATCATAGAAGATAGTGTTCGGTTTAGAACAAATGGCACCGATCAATATGTCTTGCTTATCGCCTATGGACAAGACGCTTACTTTCATTACTCTGATTTTAGCATTCCGAACGGCGCAGGATTAGACCTCAATTCTGGAGTCTGGCCAAATGACAAACCACATGTTATACTTAATGTCGCCATTATAGATTCCGCCACGTCACTCACTATTCAGCAAGGAACAGATATTTACCTTCACAAAGGCTCTTATTTGTTTAATTACAAAGGCACCTTGAAGATAGAAGGCAGTGAAGCCAACCCTGTGACATTTCAGGGAGATCGATTGGAACAAGAATATGATGACATCTCTGGTTCCTATTACGGAATCTATATGCAAGAAGCCTTACCGAGCACCATCAATTATGCGGTAATAAGAAATGGAATTTCTGGAATTCACATGTTTAGTAAAGACCCAACAAATAATATGGACTATACGCTTAAAGTCTCAAATACAGTCATTCAAAATTGCGCTAGTTATGGCATCTTTCTATATGCGGGTGCCAAAATAAAAGCTGAGAATTGCTTAATTGAGGGAAATGGAGTACATTCTTTACTCGTTTTAGAAGGAGGTGAGTTTAATTTTAATCATTGTCACCTGTTGGGCTATGGAAGTAGTGGAGCATCAGGAGCCGCAGTAGGGATTAGCAATCACTATGTTAGAGACGGTATTGATTACATTGCGAGCATCGGCGAAGGAACAATCACAAACAGCGTTATTTATGGAAACATTAACCATGAATTGGCTTATGACACTATTCCGGATCCAGGAATCACATTAAATTTCTTAATGGTGAATAACCTTATCAAAAGTGAGACAGTATTTACCGACCCGTTCTTTAGTGGAAATATATGGAACACTGACCCGCAATTTATTGACATTACAGAAAAGGACTTTAAGTATACTGCTGGGCCGCTTTTAGATAGTGGTAGCGACACATATCCGAATACTATTATTCAGGCGATATTTACGAGC
>JABSPC010000076.1 GCA_013215515.1 Crocinitomicaceae bacterium | reverse complement strand
TCCAAAACAGAACAATGGACAACGCAGAACTTGGTTTTGCTGTGTCATCTCCAATTCTTCGTTTGGCTGAAGGAGTTCGAACTATAAAGGTGTATTGTGTTCTATTGAACAGCCTTCAAATTAATAGCGCGAACAACGACTTTCTATTCTCTATAAGTACTGAAGACGGTTGGTATGACGTTGATGCAGATCAAAAATCAATTAAGGAAAAGGGAGAGTATGAATTCACCGTTATTCTAAAAGACACCGATCCTGCGATGATTAATTACGATCAGAAAATGCATTTAGGAGACTATCGTTCAGAGAATCCAATTCTAAGAATTTTGGTACGACATCACGAAGAGGACGGAACCTTTGGGTATTCCAAATGGAAAAATGTGGTGATTAAAGAGCTTGACTTGTCTGTTGATGTGAAAGGGTTAAGATCATTAATTATTCAAAACGACCTAACAACACTAGACCCATCAAAACCTTTTAGTCCTTTTGGCTCGATTCCAACCGTAGGAAATCACTTGTATATTGGACATCAGGAAGTCTTTAAAAACAAGCTACAAACTGCGTCCTATAAGATAAAATGGAAAGATGTTCCAAATTCAAACCTTGGCGACCATTATGACTATTACGATGGGAACATTACAAATTCAAGCTTTAAGGTGGATACTGAGATCCTCGACAATAAGGTCTGGTACTCGATGGAAAAGAATGTAAAGCTTTTCCCTGAAACAGATGCGAGGAAATTGTTGAATATTGATCTAAACGTTGAAGCCATCTCTGGTTTTAAGCGAAAAATAAAAGACAGTGAAATTAAAGAATGGGATTATAAAAGCAATTATGGTTTCACTCGACTAACTCTCGCAACGCCTGATTCAAACTTGTTTCAGGGTTTTGGTCATACCGTTTACGCAAAAACAGTAATGCGGAATAATGCGGATTTATCTAAAAATCCAAACCAGCCTTACACGCCGATTATCGAATCGATTTCAATGGACTATTCGACTAAAGTCACTTTTTCGGAATCTGAAATTGATCAATTTTACCATGTCGAGCCATTTGGTCAAAAAACAATAGAACTCAATAACTCTTTGAATCCTGCAAATATCATTGCACAACATCAAGAGGAAGGAGCGCTCTATTTTGGATTAGACCAGGTAGAGCCACCGCAATCGGTGAGTTTGCTCATTCAAATGATTGAAGGCTCAGGTGATGCCAATCAAAGTCAGATCAACTCAAATGTTTCATGGTATTACTTGTCAGGAAATGATTGGCAACCAATTGATAGACTTCGAATTAGTCATGATAGCACACGAAATTTATTGAATACAGGAGTGATTCGTTTTGACTTGAAAAGCGATATCGATACGGCGCACACAATTATGCCCGAAGGACTCTTTTGGTTGAAGGCAATAATTCCAGAAAAATCAGCGGGAATCGATAGAATTCAAAATGTACATGTACAAGCCATTGAAGCCATTGAAGTCGATGCGAGTCTGAATGATCAGGTGATCAAGCCTGAGTCTATTGCTAAGCTGTTTGATGGAAGCAAGGGTATTTCTTCAGTGAATCAGCAGTATGCTTCTTTTGATGGAGCATTACCTGAAACTGAAGAGATCTTCTACGCTCGTGTTTCAGAGCGACTCCGACATAAAAATCGTGGCGTTAATATTTGGGATTATGAACGACTGGTACTCGATGAATTTCCTGAATTATACAAAGTGAAGTGCCTCAATCATACCAACTACAAAACGGAGGTCGCAGCAGGACATGTAATGATAGCAGTAATTCCAAATCTTAGAAACAAAGATTCAAAGTCACCATTTCAGCCCAAATTGAGCATGAACAACCGTATGGATATCTACGACCATCTTAGGGAGATAATTACGCCGTTCATCTATTTGCGCGTAGAAAATCCAATATACGAGCCAATCAAGTTGTCCTTTAATGTTGGATTTCATGAAGGCTATGACGAAGGCTTTTACGGAAAGAAACTACACACGCAATTGCAAGAGTATCTTTCGCCGTGGGCATTTGAGTCAGAAACCAATGAAACAACAGACTTAGTATTTGGTGG
>JABSPC010000759.1 GCA_013215515.1 Crocinitomicaceae bacterium | reverse complement strand
ATGACTCTCTATATCACAAATGCTTTCTTTCATTGGCTCACCGTCGCCTTCTCTGCCAAAGCTATGGTCAAAATCCCAAGGGCAGTATAAATAGGGCTGCCCAGCTCCTTTTTTGTATATGTAATTGTTCTTTTTGATTCCATCTCCGTTGTTTGTGATCAGTAGAATCAAGTGCCAGTCAATAATGTTGTTGAAATCGAAATAGTCTTTAAAAACCTTTTCCTTGAATTCTTCATCGGACGAATTGTGAATAAACGCTGTCAACTTATGGATGTCTTTTTTCTTATTCGAATCTGAAAGATATGGATAACGTTGATTGTAGTAGGCTCTATTTATTAATTTCTTTTTTGCCTTTTGAGAATACCGAGCATAGCGGTTGCTGATCTCGCTATAGTGTGCAAAGTCTTTATACCGCTGTTTGTGTTCTGAAGGAGGATAATGAAGTGGTGGTTCTTTAAACAAAACAGCTTGGAAATCGTCTAAGTCTAGCCCAAGTCGGAATTCATCAACTCCTTCAACTATAGAGTAAATTCCGCGGTATTTCTCGTTTTCATAAAGAACAATAAAGTTTACTTCTGGTGCGAAATTGCCTGGAGTCAAGGATCGAAATAAGTCGTAACTGAGTTTATTTCGCATGAAGGTTTTATCGATATAATCCGCATTGAGTTTCCAATAAACGCTTTTTTCCATTCCAGCGAATGACTTGGATTTGTTTAATTTTAAAGTGAAGCTTTTTTTCGAATACTGAAAGCTTGAATTGCCTCTATACTTTATTCTCGGCTCTAAATCAAAAATGATTTTTCCATCTTCGTCGTAGAGTTTTATCTCACAATCGCTGTAATCGCCGAGTCCCAAATGGTCGGCATAATAATCAATTTCGACAACTGGCAAAGAATGATCTTTCCGCTCAGAGCATGAGTTGAAGCCAAGTGCCAAAAGACAGATTAAGATTAACGGTATTTTAAGATTTTTTTTGATCGCTAGAATAGTATTCCTATTTAAAGATAGAAATATCTAAACTGGAAACGAAGAAGCTTGAATTAATTCTAGATTAATATTTCTTGAACAAGATTGATGCAATATGACCACCAAATCCGAAAGTATTACTCATCGCGTAAGTCATTTCTTTCTTCTTACTAGTTCCCAAAGGGAAATCGAAATGATCAGCAAATTCAGGTTCGATTTCAGTTGTGTTAATTGTTGGAGGAACAACTCCCTCTTTCAACGCCATGATACTTGCAATACCCTCAATTGCTCCTGCAGCACCTAATAAGTGACCCGTCATTGACTTCGTTCCAGAAACGGCTAGTGATTTACGCTTACCGAAAACGCGTTCTGCAGCTTTCAATTCTGAATTATCTCCAAGTGGAGTAGAAGTAGCGTGCATATTAACATAATCTACCTCGTCTGCAGAAATGCCTGCCTCACGAAGTGCTTCTTTCATTCCAAGTACGGCTCCGTCACCATCTGGATGCGTTCCTGTCAAGTGATAAGCGTCCGCCGCCATTCCACCTCCAACAACCTCCCCTAGGATAGTCGCTCCACGTTTTTTAGCGTGTTTATATTCTTCAAAAATTAATGCTCCAGCTCCTTCTCCCATT
>JABSPC010000758.1 GCA_013215515.1 Crocinitomicaceae bacterium | reverse complement strand
ATCTCATCAAGTTTTAATATGAGTTCAGACTTAACGAGTGGATTAATGCCCGTGTTAAATTCTATTTCGAGCGATGGAGATGTTAGCTCTAACAAGCTTCAAATAACTGGATTTGATCTTTTAAATAAAATCCAAAAGGTGACGAAGTTCAAAGATCTTTCGAAACAGACCTTCAAGAATTTTAAGACGCATTTCTCGATCCATGACGGTAAAGTTATGTTGACACCATTTGATTTAAAGCTTGGTGGCATTGACACTAAGATTTCCGGTTATACCACTTTAGAAAAGGAAATGAACTATAAGTTTGCGATGAATGTTCCGAAAAGTAAGATCCCTGCTTCGATTCTAAAAGAAGTTGAAAAAGGACTAACAATGCTTAATGGACTTCATCCATCTCTTAAGATAGGGGATTTGCCAGCATTCATTCCTGTGAATGTTTTTGCTAGTGGAGATGTAAAGAACCCTAAGATCACGACTGATTTAAAGGAACAAGTGGCGGCAGCTGCTAAAGCCCAGCTTGGAAACCTTATCGATGATATAAAAGCCACAGTGATTGATTCAGTCACTGCGATTATCGATGACAAAATTGACGACATCAAAGCGGAAATTGAGAAGCAAAAGAAGGCCATTTTAGCTGATGCTCAGAAAAAAGCTAATGACTTAAAAGCAGGTGCGAAAAAGGCTGCTAATAAAATCAGAACAGAAGCGGATGCACACGGGAAGCAATTAATGAAGGAAGCAGGGAGTAATCCGATTAAGAAAAAATTGGCGCAAATAGCTGCAAAAAAATATACAGACGAAGCTGAAAAGAAAGCGGTGGCCGTAGAAAAGGAGGGCGACAAGAAGGCAGACGCCATAATGAAAAAGGCCCGTGAACAGGCTGATAAACTGGGATGATGAAAAACAGTATTTATGGTGTACTCGTTATTTTATTTTGCGGAACCTCAGCGTTTCTGCTCATGTCCAATATAAATACAGCTGAATTAAAAACATATGTACCAACTCCACCACGTTCAGACGGAGCAGCAAACATGGGATTAGGCGATCGAACTGGAGGACCACTTTCAAATGGAGCAAGCTGTATGGATTGTCATGGGGCTGGAATATTTCAGCCATCAATTGCGCTTACTGTTTTAGACGCAGGCTTAAATCAAATAACGGAATACATACCTGGTGCAACTTATACGATTCGCTATGACGTAACGAGTACTGGAAGCCCAGCTGGGTTTGGAATGCAAAGCGTTGCATTGAATTCAACAAATGGAGCGGCTGGAACATTAAACAATATAATATCAGCAAATACCCAGATCGTTCCTTTAGCTGGAAAGCAATATCTGGAACACGATGGGATTTCTCCAACGGGTGTGTTTGAATTGAATTGGGTTGCACCCGCTCAAGGAGAAGGAACTGTTTTCTTCTACGCTCGAGGAATGGCTGTTGATGGAAATAGTGTTACGTCTGGAGACATAGCAACCAATCCTTACAGCCTTTACCTCACTGAGGCAGGATTTAACGATATTGCTTATTCATCTTCCACATACTGTTCCGACCTACCCGATCCTACTCCAATCCAATCGGGAGAACAAGGAGGTGTGTATTCTTCGGCAATTGGCCTTTCATTGAACTCAGCGACTGGCGAAATAGATTTATCTACCTCAACTCCTGGATTGTATACTGTGACTTACACCTACTCAAACGGAAGCGTGACGGATGACATCACTATCAATCAAGCATACAACGAAACTGCTTTTGCCACAATTTGCAATACACAAACACTCCCTTTCGGCGGACAGCAATTGGACATTTTTGATGTAGGATTAAACGTCTTCACTTATCAAACTGTGGAAGGGTGTGACTCGACAGTGAGTTTAACTTTAGCAGTAAATTCAGTTGATAACACCATTACTGAAGGGCTGGGTTACTTGACATCAAATCAAGTTGGAGGAACTTACAATTGGATCAATTGTAATACAAATGAAATTATTCTCGGAGAACTTAATCAAACTTTATATCCTTTTTTCAATGGAGATTACGCCGCTATCGTGACATATAATGGCTGCACTGACACTTCGGACTGCATATACGTTGCTGTTTGGGGATTGGATGAATTCAACTCAGTATTATTGACTGTTTCTCCAGTTCCAACTTCGGACTATCTTTCTCTTGATGGTCTTGAAAAAATTGGAGAAATCGAATCGATTAATATCGTTGGAATTGATGGAAAGCTCAGCAAGAAGGTCAAATTTGAGAACAATCAAATTGATGTTACAAAAATGAGCCGTGGTGTTTACTTCATTATTGTAGAGCATTCGAATGGCGTTGAAAAAATGAAATTTATTAAGGATTGATTCTATAAAGTCGATAGCTCTAATATTACTACTTGTTGGGCTGAACTCCACAGCACTTCATTCTCAATCAAAAGATTCGTGTTTAACTATAGGCACTGGGTTTGATAGAAACAAAGAACCTTCGCGGCATGTAAAAGTACATGTATTGATTAATGATACTATTTACCGAACTCGCACAGATGCAAAAGACAAATTTTCATTTTATGTTCCAAGAAACTGTACTATTTCAATGAGCAATCTGAAACAATTATGGGATAGAAGAATTAAGAACCAACAAAAGATCGTAATTCGTAAAACTTTTCTACCTCGAAAACTGATTCGAAGGCCTTATCCACAGGAAGATCTGTAGAAATTATTTTTCTCGATAATCGAATTCTTCATTAATAAAAAATAAAATCCCATCCGCTAATTTCTCCCGATAAAACACCTTGAAGTATTCAAATGTTTTTAACAATGGTGCCGGTAACCCTTCCAAAAATGTATCAACCAACTCTTGCATAATTGTCATCTTTTGGGCCCTTTTCAATCCAGAGTCAATTGCATCGACAAGCAATGAGCTTGCGGTATCACTCATATATTCTTCGACAAATTCATTTGTCGGAAAAATCACTAAATTCTAGCACCCTCTATTAATTCTGCATCACCGCCTTTACTCTCAGTAATTTGCTTCATAAATGCATAATTTATTGTATGTCCATCGGTTTCAATTCAAAGTGAATCTGGTTGCGTGCTTCTATATTTTTTTTCAACTCTTTAACAGTTTTCGCAGGCTCGTTTGGTTTCTTCTTTTTTAATCCACCGCCTGAAATATTTTTCAATGCTTCTCCAGATGCATCTTCTGCCTCTCTAACTTTGAGCTCACCTAAATCAGAGGTGATTTTAGCTGAATAAATGACATCCCCAACGGCACTTTTATCGGTAACATCATTCCATGGACGAACAGTAGTATTGAAAGCGGCTTTTGCGTTCGTCTGACTTGCTTCAGAATAATTAGTTGCTCCAATTACATTGACTGAATATTTAACTGCTGTTTTATCTTTCCAAAGAGCGCTTTTCACATAATTTTCGGCAGTTGACAGATGTTTCCCATTTGCCCCTTTCGAAATCGGATACAAATTATTACCTAATGCCGTACCCCCCATATTATCGTTAAGAACGATGTCCTCTCACTGATAAACCTCCTTTAGCCATTGGATAAATTCCTTTAATCCATTTCATCAAAGGGACTTGCGATGTATTCACATTCGCACTTTGCCCACGAAGCGGGTTTGCAGGGTCAAGCCAGGCATCCATCGTACTACCAACGGTTGCTTTTTCCAGGCCATCTTTAGGGACAAAAACACATTCTTGTCCTCTATTTTCTACAATTGTCTTTCTTTGAATAAGATTATTAATTGAGGCGTCCTCTTTTTTAGTGGGGGCTTTCGATCCCAAAGATGGATTTTTTGAGTTCTTTTTTCTTTTCCAGTTGAGTGTACATAATCCTGCTAATTATACTTTAGTTCTAAAGTTAGCTAGGAATATTCAAAATAACAACAGTCACAAATACCTGATGTAATTGCAACATTTACTTATGATTCAGTTTTAAAATCTAATTTGAGCTGAAATTTAAATTCGAAATTAAGCCTCGTAACTCTCCAAGAAAACATCAACATTCCCTTGAATACGAGCTGTGATATCTGAAGTATCTGCTCGATCAAAATCATTTCCAGTAATCATTTCATAAAGCTCAACATAGCGATCCGTAACAACTTTCACGAATTCGTCCGGCATAACTGGCATTGTTTGTCCATCCAAACCTTGGAAATCATTCTCCATTAGCCATTCCCGAACAAATTCTTTTGACAATTGTTTTTGAGCTTCACCGGCCTCTTGACGTTCGGCATATCCATCAGCGTAGAAAAATCGAGATGAATCTGGTGTATGAATTTCATCAATTAAGATGATCTCACCATTCCGCATTCCAAATTCGTATTTCGTATCTACTAAGATCAATCCTTCCGCAGCTGCCATTTCAGAACCTCTTTGAAACAATGCTCTAGTATACTCTTCTAATTTGATGTAATCAGCTTCTGGAACAATTCCTTGAAAGATTATTTCTTCTCTTGAAATATCTTCATCGTGCCCCTCGTCTGCTTTTGTAGCTGGAGTAATAATTGGAACAGGAAATTTATCATTCTCCTTCATTCCATCAGGCATTGGAACTCCGCATAGAATTCGCTTACCCGCCTTGTATTCTCTCGCTGCGTGACCTGACATATATCCACGGATTACCATTTCAACGCGAATTGGGTCACAAGCATATCCTACGGCAACAGAAGGATCTGGAGTGGCAATCAACCAGTTTGGTACAATATCTTTCGTAGCGTCCAAAAACATCGTCGCTACTTGATTCAAAACTTGACCTTTATGAGGAATCCCTTTTGGAAGAACATGATCAAAAGCAGAAATACGATCAGAAGCAATCATTACCAACAGGCCATTGTCCATCGTGTATACATCACGGACTTTCCCGTTATATACATTTGTTTGTCCTTTAAAAGTAAATGTGCTTTCGATAATTGCTTCGCTCATGAGAAAAAGTTTGGTGCAAAATTATGCAAATGGAATTCATAATTATTAATTATTAATCATTAATTATCCACAACCATTTAGAATTTTCAATTTCTAATTATGAATTATTCTCTTCTTCCATATTATCTATGGCGACGATGATCTTTTTCACCAACTTATGACGCATAATATCAGCGGCTTCCATTCGAATCACTCCTACTCCTTCAATACCATCCAACGCATCTAATGCAAAGGCCAATCCTGATTTTTGTTTTCGAGGCAAATCAACTTGAGACATATCTCCAGTAATCGTAAACTTCGCTGACTTCCCCATTCGAGTTAAGAACATTTTGATTTGCATCGCAGTTGTGTTCTGAGCTTCATCAAGAATAACGAATGCCTTATCCAAAGTTCGTCCACGCATAAACGCCAATGGTGCGATTTCAATTATTCCGAATTCAATCATATCTGCTAATTTCTCAGCGGGGATCATATCGCGCAATGCATCGTACAATGGCATTAAATAGGGATCGAGTTTTTCTTTTAAATCGCCGGGAAGGAAACCAAGATTTTCGCCAGCTTCCACGGCAGGACGGGTTAAAATAATTCGTTTTACTTCTTTCGCTTTTAAGGCACGTACCGCCAACGCAACAGCTATATAAGTTTTACCAGTTCCCGCAGGACCAACGGCAAAAACCATATCGTTCTTGTTCACGAGCTCCACCAGTTTCTTCTGATTGATAGTCTTCGCTTTTATTTTAGCACCATGATTTCCATGTACTATAATTTCGGAACCATCACTAAATTGTAGCATTTCAGCACCACTATCCAACATGAGGTTGTCGATATTATTTTCGGTGAGGTTATTGAACTTGTTGTAATGACGAATGATTAGATCGAATTTTTTTTCAAATACGGTCATCTCATCCTCATCTCCAGCAACAGTAAGTACATTACCTCTTGCGGTAATTCTAAGTTTTGGAAAAAAACTCTTGATGTGCTTGAGTTTCGTGTTATTCACCCCAAACAACTCTGCTGGGTTTATTCCTTTAATTTCAATCTTCTTTTCTAGCAATAGACTAATTTATTTTTACCTTTACTCGTAATCGTTATTAACTCAAATTTAGGAAAATATTCGTCGCAAAACGACTGAATTTACCACGGATGAGCATTATTACTTTAACAACTGATATGGGGCTTGATGACCACTATGTGGCTTCACTTAAAGGTACGATCCTATCCGCAGTTGAAAAAGTAAATATAATTGACGTTACACACTCCGTTCGACCGTTTGATATTTCAGAAGCCGCATTTCATTTGTGTTGCTGTTATCAAGATTTCCCAGAGGGAACCATTCACGTAATTGGCGTTGATAGTGAACCTATGGTTAATTTCGGTGGATCTGACGGAAGCTTTCCGACAATCATGGAATTTGCTGGACAGTACTTCATTTCTAACGACAATGGATT
>JABSPC010000757.1 GCA_013215515.1 Crocinitomicaceae bacterium | reverse complement strand
CTCCAAATCCACCTGGACGGTCAGAAACGAAGAAAAAACGTCTTTGATCATGAGACATCATACAGTGCGTTTCCCAATATTCAGTGTTCACATGTTTCATGTCTAGTGCCTCAATATCTTGAAATTTAGCATGAAAGAAATCCGTTGTGAAAATATCACCATTTCCGGTCGAATCCTCATAAAGGTAAATTTTACGCTCATCAGAACTCATAGAAATTGAAGCCTCATTTCTTTTAGGCTCACAAAAATCAAGTTTAACTGGTACTGTCCATGAAGAATCAAAATCCAAATAACTTACATATATATCTTCAGGGTATTGATTTATTGCTAAATCTCTGTATTGATCTGTTTCATCATTTGACCAAGGTCTTCTAGAAGAAAAGTACAATGCCGATTCATCTAGGGAAACAACAGGGCTATACTCAGGAAATGGAGTGTTAATGGTTGGTCCCATGTTTTTAAGTAAAACATTCACAGGATTCGCCATTTGAATTTTAGCCTCAGCACATTGCATAAGTCTTAGGTCTGCAACAGGCAAAAGCTCCGACTTCTTATTCGAAACTTCTATAAACTTGTTATAATTTTCTTCCGCTTTATCAATTTCCTCATTTAAGTGATAACACATTGCTAAATGATAAAATGCATCAGGAGGAGAGCTAGTCTCTTTATGAGAATACATGTCGAAATTTGGATCAATTTCTTTCGTTGCCATTACAAAATGAGGAATAGCTCCTTCATAGTCCTTTCTAATTTCCAACATTAAAAATCCTTTACGATAATGGTAATTTGGATTTTGTGGATTTATTTGCAACAATTTATCCGCTAATATTTCAGCGTAATATAAATAACCTTCTTGGGTAAGGGTAGAATTCTGCATAACCAATTCCGACTCATCTGCTGTTGTAGCTATTTTTCTAACCATCTCCTCAGTAATCTGCGATTGCGCAACCGTCGTTAACACAACGGTTAATATGGTAAGAAGGATCGACTTCAATTTCATAATGAATAGTTTTTAAAACATATCAATTCGTAAGCTCTGATACGGCATTCCCATTATAAGGTTACATAATTTCAATTCGTTAAACAAAAAACTTTTGCAAAAAATACCAATTGACTATCCGAAAGGCACTTCCCTTCGAACGAACACCTATTTAACGATCTTAAATTCAGTACGTCTGTTTGCTTGATGCTCTTCATCAGAACAGTCAGAAACTACCGAGCCTTCACATTCACAATCATTTACTAATTTAGACTCACCATAACCTTTTCCGTAAATTCGTTTTGGGTCGTTGATTCGTGATTTGATATATTTCGCGGAAGACGTTGCTCTTCTACTGGAAAGAGATTTGTTATATGCTTTAGATGCTCTACAATCTGTGTGCGATCCTAGCTCAATTCTGACAGCAGGGTTCTCATTCATGATTTTTACAATCTTATCAAGCTCAATTGCTGCATCTTCTCGAATGTTAGACTTGTTCACGTCAAAGTAAATAGGTTTCAAATAGAAAACAGCTCCAATGTCAACACCGATTTCCATTTTCGTTATTAAGTAGTCAACTTTAAGTGTTCCGAAGCGTCCTAAAACGGTATCTAATTTGAAGGTTTGCGTCAAGTAATCCTCGTTTTCAACTTTAACATTGAATGCAACTCTGTCTCCTGGGATGTTATCCTTCAATAAGTCAGAAGTAAAAGCTCCGTTAGCATCCATTGTAAATGATTCAATCAATTGATCCGTTTCAGGATCTAAAAGAGAAACAGTTGCTCCTTTAAGGTATTCCAATGTTTTATCATCAGCAACAGTACCAACAAAAGCGTACTGTCCTAAATATTCTTTTACGTTAACTTCTTGATTATCATTGTTACAAAGAGTAACGATCTTGGCAGTTTTCAGTAATTCAGTTCCTTGGTAGAAATCAACTTCGTAATCCTTACAACGCTTAAGTACGGCGAAGAACATACTTTTAGATTTAATACGTGGGTTAATTTCTTTATCGCCTTCTACAGTACAATTCGTGCATCTAATTTTAACAGAAACATTGTTAGGAACAGGAGTTCCATCAATCATTAAGAATTGACCTTTAAGTGAACTAATAGGATAGTTACCCAAATAATCGTTTTGAATTTCATAGATGTCCTTTTCACCATATCCACCTTTCCTGAATGAAGATAAGTAACCTCTTAAACCATCTACAGTTGTAGTATAGAAAATATCGTCACCGGTAGAATTAATAGGGAACCCTAGGTTAGTTGGAGTGGCCCATGTGTTTTGGTCATCACGGAAAGTAACAAAGACATCAAATCCTCCCATACTTTTATCTCCATTACTAGAATAGTACAACGTTTTGTTATTCACAGCAATAAACGGAGAGTCTTCATCGTAAGGAGTGTTAATGTCTGGACCCATATTTTGAGCTTTACTCCATTCGCCATTCGGTAATTTTACAATTCGGTAGATATCTCGTCCACCATAACCACCTGGTCTATCAGAAGTAAAGTACATGTTCTCGCCATCTGGTGTCATTGTACAATGCGTTTCCCAATATTCAGTATTAACTTCGTTGTATCTTACTTTAGCGATCTCCCCAAACCTATCATTGCCCTGAAGATCAGAGCAGTATATATCTCCTCCGCCGGTAAGGTCTTCGTAAACATATATTCTTCTTTCATCAGAGCTTACACTAATTGTAGCTTCGTTTAAAGAGTCAACACAAAATTCTAAACGAACTGGTTCAGTCCAGTCTCCTTCAAAATCAGCATAAGACACATATATGTCCTCAGGATAGTCATACAGCATTGGATCTCTAAATTGAGTTTCAAGTCTGTCATCCCATTTTCTTCTTGACGTAAAGTAAATTGAATTACCATCCAATGATACAACTGGAGCATAATCAGGACCAGGACCATTAATAATGTTACCTACATTTTTTACAATAGCGCTTTTTGGGTTTCTGAATTCACGTTCTGCAACATCACATTGGCTCAGCCCAAGTTGTGAGTTTTGAATATTAGGTGAGTTTTTATTTGAATTGGCCAAGAACAAATTGTAAAATTCTCTCGCCATAGAAAGTTCATCATTGATGTGATAACATTTTCCTAAATAATAATAAACGTCAAATGGTGCACCAGTTTCTTTATGAGAATACATATCGTAATTCTTCTTGACCCCAATTGTTGCTTTTTTGAAATATTTAATTGCTCCTAAATGATCCCCTCTAGAAAACATAGCAATGTATCCTTTACGATAGTTGTAGTTTGCGTTATCAGGCTTAAGCGATATCAATTTATCTACTAGGATATCGGCGTGAACCAAGAAGTTTTGTTGAAGCATATCAGAACTTCTCATGACAATCTCTTGCTCAGACGCAGTGTTTGCAAACTTACGCACCTCTAATTCAGTCATTTGTCCGATAGACAAAAGCGGCATTAGAACGAATAATAGGATCAGTTTTCTCATGGTTCTATCAATTTAAATTTCTCTTGAAACATCAAATTGTTCAAGGTAATCAGCTACTCTTTTTACAAACATTCCGCCTAAAGCACCATCAACAACTCTGTGGTCGTACGAGTGAGACAAAAACATTTTGTATCTAATTCCAATAAAGTCTCCATCAGGAGTTTCAATTACGGCAGGAACTTTTCTAATTGCACCTAGCGCAAGAATCGCTACTTGTGGCTGGTTAATTATTGGGGTACCCATAACGTTTCCAAACGTACCAACATTCGTAACAGTATAAGTCCCGCCTTGAATATCATCCGAGGTTAATTTATTGTTTCTTGCTTTGTTGGCCATTTCATTAACAGACTTCGTAAGTCCAGTTAAGTTAAGTCTATCGGCATCCTTAATCACAGGAACAATTAAGTTTCCTGATGGCAGTGCAGTAGCCATTCCCAAGTTTATATGTTTTCTTTTGATGATTTGAGTTCCAGATACTGAAACATTAACCATTGGAAAATCTTTAATTGCTTTAACAATTGATTCCATGAAAATTGGAGTAAACGTAATGTTTTCTCCTTCTTTCTCCATGAATGAGCTTTTTACTTTCTTTCTCCAGTTCCAAATATTAGTAACGTCAGCTTCAACGTAACTAGTAACGTGTGGTGAAACATGAGTGGACATAATCATATGGTCAGCGATTAGCTTACGCATTCTGTCCATTTCAATGATTTCATCATCTGGTCCAGCAACAACAATAGGTTCTTTAATGTTTGCTAAGAATCCTCCTACTGTTGGAGTAGGAACCACAGCTTTCGCCGGTATTGATGAAGCACCATTACTAGGATCTGGTCCAGCAACCTCTGCCACTTTTCGATCACTAGAGATGAATGCTAAAATATCTTTCTTCGTTACTCTTCCGCCTTGTCCAGAACCAGCTATTGATTCTAGATCAGTCATGGAAATACTTTCTTTTTCAGCGATGCTTCTAACTAAAGGAGAATAGAATTTTCCTGATGG
>JABSPC010000756.1 GCA_013215515.1 Crocinitomicaceae bacterium | reverse complement strand
GCATGGATCACTCCAAACCAGCTTGCGACTTACTAATGCTTACAGGCGTTACCCCATTGCATAAGAGACTTTCACTCTCTGGACTTTCTTCAATTGCTTGAAGAACTTTATTTATATTTACCATTCAAGGCACACACAAAACCTAAACTGCATTAAAACGCAGTTTAGCCAAACGTTATCGGCAATCACCACATCTGCTTATAGATGAAGAATCAAAACCGCATTAATGAACTATAAAACTTATCCCTTCAATAGGGAACTTAATGCTTTTGTTAAGTGTTTTTGGACATTGGAGTCGCCTTCAAAAAATAAACCAGAAAAACAGAGAATCATTCCAGATGGGTGTATGGAAATGATTTTTCATTATGGTGATTTGTACAAACAATATCTTGAAGATGGAAGTTTCGTTATTCAGCCAAAGTGTTTTGTCTTTGGTCAAGTAACCCTACCCCTCGATATAGAGCCTACTGGCGAAACTGGAATTTTTTCTGTTCGGTTTCATCCGGATGGATTTACGCCATTCTCAACAATCGACATCAATGAAATGGTAAATACAACAACAACGCTACCCAAGTTATTTGGTGACGAAGGATTGCTACTGGAAAAATCAATTCTAAGCGCTAAAGCAAATGAAGATCGAGTAAAGATTATCGAAACATTCTTACTTGAAAGATTAATCGATCCGGAAGTTGCGGATCGTATCGCCAAATCAAGTTTAGAAATATTAATGCGGTTGAACGGTCAGATTTCAGTGACTGAGTTATCTGATGAATTACAGATTAATCGGAAGCAACTACAAAGAAGGCTAACATCAGTGATTGGATTAAGTCCTAAACAACTTTCAAAAATAATAAGACTACAAGCAACACTGAAAATGCTAGAAGATGATCAGTCGACTAATCTAACCTCGGTAGCTTACGATGGAGGTTATTTTGATCAAGCACATTTTATAAAGGACTTTAAAGAATTTACTGGGGTGAGTCCAAAACAGTTTTATGCAGACAACCTCAAAATGTCTGTCTTATTTATGAGTACCGATTAGCCTGTCCCATTTTTACAATTCCACAACACTTTCATGTGGCATCTTTGTATCTCAATTATACACAGAACTAAATAATATTAAAATGAGGAAAGCAAGTAATTACATTATCATTCTAACCATGGTCAGCGTCATCTTTTCATGTGCTGATCAAGAAGCAAACGACACCAATTCGATTAGTTACAGTGAACTTAAAAAGTCGGATTGGTTAATTGGAAAATGGCAGTACAATTCCTCGGAAGGAAATGCAACTGAAATTTGGGAAAAGAAAAATGACTCTTTATATGTTGGTGAAAGCTATTTCATCATTGGTCAAGATACGGTCCAATCTGAACAAATCAATCTTGAGCAGCATGGATCAGCATTGTTGTATATCCCAACCGTTAAAGATCAAAACAATGGAAAACCTGTAAAATTTACGCTCACTTTAGCCACTTCTAAATTGCTTGTGTTTGAGAATCCAGCGCACGACTTCCCTCAGAAAATTTCCTATACCAAAATAGCATCAGATTCTTTAGTAGTTGAAGTCTCTGGAATGATGGAAGGTCAGGAGGTTTCACAAAAACTGCCTATGTCAAAATCAAACTGACTAAATTGTATTGATAAAAAAAGCCGATAATCGAGTAGACGGCTCCGCCAGATAAATTGACGGAGTGCGCCTCTCACACCACCGTACGTACGGGTCTCGTATACGGCGGTTCGTAAACTGATGGGTTCTGTTCCATGTAAACATCCAACATCGCTTTGTACCCTCT
>JABSPC010000755.1 GCA_013215515.1 Crocinitomicaceae bacterium | reverse complement strand
GTAATTATATCAACAAAAGATGTTTGTAAAACAAAAAAGTCGGAAGATATTTCTTCCGACCATGACTGGTAGTTAGCCTCCTTTTTTCGGTTAAACGGGTTACAGTAAAATATTCAGCGAAACTACCAATATCTTCGATGAGAGTTAAGAAATACTCTTTCGTTAGCAGTATATTATTTAATCGCGCAACCATTCTTTAAATTTGTTGTTTAATAATTGGAGACCAGAGTATTATTGGTCTTTCAGTTGTTAAAACACGCTTGAACTAATAACTAACTACGACCATGCATAAACTTCTCACTGCATTAGCTATAACCCTTTCTATGTATAGCTTTTCGCAACAACAACAACAACAACAACAACAACAATATTCAACCGATTCTGTTACTGTTACTGAAAATAATCCAACGGATTGGGAGCTTTATATTTTTAACGCCGATTTTAAGATCGAATACAAATTCGAAACTTGTAATCCAGAAATTGGATTTGACACGGAAACGGTGTTACTGAAAATCACCAACAGAACTCGAAAGAATATAGCATTCAATTGGCACACAATCATGTATTTTACAAAAGAATGTAAAACATGTGATTTCGTAGATGAATATTCTTACACCGTCAATGTTCCACCGCTGCAAATGGTTGAAGGATCATGCGATATGTATGCGGACTATCAACTTAAAATACCTGTCAAGTTTGTGAATACTAACCAAACACAAAACGAACCTTTAAGATCCTTCGAGTTAAGAAATTTAACAGTTACTGAGATTCAAGTCGACTAGAACAAACCACTTTCCTTCGCTATGAAAACATTCAAACTACTACCTCTACTAATATTAGCTGTTTCGCTTATAAGCGGATCGGCTTTTTCGCAATGTACGAATGGAACGGCATACGCAACTGCGACTGCTCCTTCAACGCCATCTTCTGTAACTATTTCTACATGTCAATTCCAGACGGAATATAGTACTGTGAATGGTATTCAAGCTGGAGCTGATTATATCTCAAATTATACAATTGGAGGTATTTCCAACGGTTGTATCACGGTTCATTCAACTGCACCTGGAGGTCCAATCGTGGCTTGGGGAATGGCTCCTCTTGCATGGACAGCAACTGTTGGTGGAACATATTACATTCACTACAATGATAATTGTGCTTGTCTTACAAGTACAGGATGTGGAGTTTCAACTATTGAATGTCTTTCGTGTACAATTACACCAGTTATTCCACCAGGTGGAGTTCCAATTAGTCAAGGTGGTACAGTGAATACGTGTAATGCGACATTTTGGGATTCAGGAGGAACGCAGAACTACAACTACAATGAGAGTTATGAAATTACTTTTTGCGCACCTGTTCCTGGTGACCAAATAACTGTTGATTTTACTGGATTGCCATTTGGATTACAAGCGAATAACGATGTGCTTTCAATTTTCGATGGTGCAGGAACTGGTGGTACAGCCCTTTGGACTTCTATTCCTGGAAATGGAACTGTAAACCCCGGCACATGGACTTCAACAACTGGCTGTTTGACCTTTCAATTTGTTTCAGACGGTGTAACGATTAACATTGGATGGGAAGCTCTTATTACTTGTGCCTCATGTACGGATGGTGTCCAAAACGGTAACGAAACGGGTGTAGATTGTGGAGGGCCAACTTGTGTGGCTTGTCCAAACTGTTTCAATGGTATTCAGGATGGTAATGAAACAGGTATTGATTGTGGACCTTCATGTCCGAATCCTTGCCATTGTGGAAATGGAATATTGGATGGTGATGAAACTGACATCGATTGTGGTGGCTCTTGTTTCCCGTGTCCGGTGCCTTGTGGTGTGTCAGCAGGATATGCAACAACGCCACTTGCAGGAGGATGTTGTGATTACGTATTAGATATGATGGACAGCTTCGGTGATGGATGGAGCGGAGGTCAAGTTGATGTATTGGTTAACGGTGTTTCTCAAGGACCATTTTCAATCACAGGAAGTGTTGGACAAGCAATTATAAATGTTTGTCATGGAGATGCAATTCAGTTAAATTATATTTCTACCGGTTCATTTACAAGCGAGATTTCGTACAATTTTTCAGATGCGGAAGGGAATATATTATATACAGGTGGAGGAACCGTCGTCGCGAATAACCTCTATAATGGAGCCGCGTCATGTACAACTCCAACAATTCTTGACTGTAATGGGGGAGATATTACATTAACTGCCGCAGGCCAAGGAGAATTCGTTTTTATATTAAACAACGATTTTGATGGCGGTAATGCAGGGTCAGGATGGAATACAAATATTACAGCTGATTATTCAAATCCTTGTGACCCATCATTAGATGGGGGTACATATATGTGGATGGGTAATTCTGCTCCTCACCCTAGAGTTATTGAAACGCTCCCATTAGATGTTTCCTGTGGAGGTGAAGTTTGTTTCTTGTTGGATATGGCCACTCAGGGTAATGCATCTCCATGTGAAGGGATTGATGTGTTTAATGAGGGTATATATTTTGAGTATAGCATTGATGGTGGTGTAACATGGGTTACGATTGAGTATTTTGGACCAGCAGGTGTAGGGAACATGACTCAAAGTGGTGGAACTGATCCTCAAATGACTGCATGGAATAATTATTGTTTCCCAATTCCAGCAGCTGCTATGACGACTGCAACAATCTTCCATTGGGCACAAACTGGTAGTTCAGGTTTGAATAATGACCATTGGGGATTGGATAATGTTACTATTTCATCATTGGTGAATTGTACGCCATATATATATGACTGGGCTCAAGTTTCAGGAACTGATGATAATCCTGTTCAATCAGAAACTATAACGAGTACTACAACGTTTACTGTATGGTATGGAAATGGAACTGATTCTTGTTTTACCGATGTATTGGTTATTGTTCCTCCTGGAACTAATGCTGATGCAGGTTTGGATCAAGTATTTTGTGCTGGAACTCCAGGTGGAGTTACTATTGGTAATGATGCGGTAGGTTTAGATGAAACTGCAACTTACCTTTGGAGCACTGGTGCTTCAGGAACTCTTGATTTTACCGGAGGTGGACAAGATAACGGGCAAATTCAAGTTGCGCCTTTAGTAACTACAACTTATTATTTAGAAGTCGCCTTTAATGGATGTACTGCTTATGACACGGTCGTCGTCACAGTCGATATTGCACCAACAGGTTCGAATCCTGCTACGGTGAATGTTCAATGTACGGCAGATGTGCCTGCTGTGAATGTTAATGATGTAATTGATGAAGCCGATGACTTTACAATTCCGCCGGCAGTAACTCATGTTGGTGATGTGACTGATGGACTTTCTTGTCCTGAGACAATAACAAGAACCTATAGAATTACGGATGGCTGTGGAAATTTCATTGATGTCGTTCAACTCATAATTATTAACGATACTCAAATTCCAGTAATGGCTGCACCACCTGCAGCAGTAACTGTAGAATGTATTGGAGACGTTCCAGCAATGACTAATCTTGGTTGGACAGATAACTGTGATGGAGCAGGGGCTGTAGCAGGAACTGACGGAGCTCAAGTTGGTACAAACTGTGGTGGTACTATTACTAGATCATGGACGTTTACTGACGCTTGTGGGAATGTAGCTACAACTGTTACTCAAGTAATTACTATAAACGATAATATTGCTCCTGTAATGGCAGCAGCGCCAGCAGGTATAACGGTTGAATGTATTGGAGACGTACCAGCGATGACGAACCTTGGTTATACCGATAACTGTGATGCAGCAGGTACGACAGCCGGATCCGATGGGCCTCTTGTTGGAGGGAACTGTGGGGGTACAATCACAAGAACTTGGACATGGACTGATGTATGTGGAAATGTTTCAACTCCAGTAACTCAAATTATAACTGTTAATGATAATATTGCGCCTGTAATGGCTGCAGCGCCAGCGGCAGTAGCAGTTCAATGTATCGGCGATGTTCCAGCAATGATAAATATAGGATATACTGACAACTGTGATCCAACGGGAACAGTAGCAGGAACAGACGTAAGTGATGGACTAAGTTGTCCAGAAACAATTACAAGATCATGGGTTTGGACAGATGCTTGTGGAAATGTGTCTGCAACGGTAACTCAAACAATCACTGTTCACGATACTCAAGCACCTGTAATGACGGGAGCACCTGCTGATGTAGCG
>JABSPC010000754.1 GCA_013215515.1 Crocinitomicaceae bacterium | reverse complement strand
CCGACCGTTGGGATAATTCCTTGTCCAAATGAGTTCGCGCTCAGAAGGAGTGTAAAAGCCAAAATTAACTTTCGGAAAAATGAGGTGAATTTTGTTTTCAATGTAGTAGAATATTATTGTTCTGGTTAAAAATACAAATATTAGCCATAAAAGAAGGCTATAACTCATAATACAAACGACACGATTATCAAATGGTTGCTTTGAATTGACAAGGAAAATGTACCAATGAAAGTTAATGGTTTTTCGATCTAATAAATCGCTCTATCTCAAGATAGTAATATGACCTTGCAGCTCATCGAAGGTCGTGGCAAATGTGTACTCGTTCATGTACCTCATACTCCATGTATAGACGCCGTATTGGGCAAATTCACCATTCGGTTTCCGGCCGTCCCATTGAAAGTCAATATCGTAGGTTTCAAATATCAATTCTCCCCAACGGTTGAAAACCCGCATATAAAACTCTTCTACAGGACAGTCATGATACACAGCAAACACCTCATTCATCCCATCATTGTTCAAGGTAATTGAATTGGGTACGTAAACTTTACAATTGCAATCTTCAATAACAAACAAAATGCTATCAATATCAACTCGACAACCGTAAGCCGTACCAATAACCAAAACTGAATCTTCTAAACTCGATACATAGTTTTGTTCGTACCAACTCGAATTGGAACCATCTTGCCAAATGATTGAGTCAATACCAATTAAGGGATGCGCAACAAAAATATCTTCGTCGCGGCAAATAACCAAATCATCATCCAATTGGAATTCCATTGGAACCACCGAGATGGTAATTGAATCTGAAATTGTACAAATATCATAACCAACTTCAAGAATGTAGTGCCCAGTAACCGCGTCAATCGAAGCACTTGTTACCCCAGTATTCCACAAATAATCCGTTCCACCTTTAATGCTTCCATCCAAAACAGTAATTCCGGTTTCACACAAAACAATATCGTCACCAAGATCTAAAACAGGAACGTCAACAACATTTACGGTCAGCGTATCATTTCCAACACAGCCGTATTGATCTGTCACCTGAACATAAATTTCATTTATCAATCCGAGCTGATCCGCAGTGCTCGTTGTTACTCCTGAATACCACAAATATTGAGAATACGGTTGATCGACTGAGAATTGAACTGTTTCATTTTCACAGAAATCTACAGGTCCTATAATTTGTGGTTGAGGAGTCGATGTCTCAGTAACGACAATCGTATCCCATTTGAAACAACCGCCTACATCTCCAATTTCAACAATGAAAATGCCTGCACTATCCACTGAAATTATCGGAGTAGACTCTCCGGTATTCCACAAGTACGAAATTCCCTGAGCTGAAGTTCCATCAAGTAAGGTTGTATCGTAATCACACATTAAAACATCGGGCGATAATGCAAGTTGAATTCCGGGAAAAGCACTGATAACAAGTGTGTCCAATTGGAAACATCCGTAACTACCTTCTACGATGACACTTGTCGTTGACGGACTTGAAACGGTAATAGTATTTGAAACACTCTGATTGGACCAAAGGACATTTCCTCCTACGGGAACATTTGGAGCCAAGGTTAAATTATACCCTTCACAAATTGTTGTATCATTGCCAAGATCAACTGAGAATTGTGGGAAAAAGTCAACGATAATTGAGTCAGTATCCGTTCCACATTGCGTAGTAACATTCACCCAATAAATTCCAGAGTTTTGAATCCACATTGAAGAATCCGTTGATGCTGTATTCCATAAATAATCTGCTCCGAAAACATTGGATATAGCCTCAACAAAAAGAGGTACGCCTGCACAAATAGAAACATCATTGGGTAAACTTACAGTAGGTATTTCCAAGACCTCAATGCTCATTGAGTCTGTAATCGGGCAATTATTAGAGGTTAAATAATTCACTATATAATTTACATCTTGAATTGGAGAAAATTCGGGCAACAAGGAATTTGGATTCAAAATTCCATTCGTTGTCGACCATAAAACATTTGTAGCCGATTGAAAGTCCAGTACGAACATATCACCCAAACACAGCGTTGTATCAGCAGGCATATAAACGGTTGCTGGCGGATTGGATATTATCGAAACGGTATCGGTATAAACACAATTTCCATTATCGACGGTCAGAATAAAATCAACCGATGCAGCTTGAGTCAAGGTTGGATTGATAATCGTACTATTGCTTAACAATGAAGCATTATCCCAAGATATTGTGGCGTTTTGCGCATCGGTAAAGCCGTCCAGTTGATATCCTAAGGCATTACATAGAATAGTATCTTCTCCAGCACTGACAGTAAACACGTCGACAACAACTAACAAACTATCTGTCCACTGACAAAGAGAATTAGGGTCGGAAATTTGAACACTATACATTGAAGTGACCAGCGGTGAAACCTGAACACTCGACGATGTTCCTATTGACTGATTGCCAGGGCCAAACCATTCGTATGTATAATTCGGAATTGTCGTATTGCTTACAATCCCATTCAGTGTACTCGTTTCGTCCAAGCAAAGAAGAGAATCTCCTATTATTTCAACATCAAGCTGGGTCAAATCAACTTGAACAGAATCCGTCATTGTACATCCAACAGGAGAAATAACTGTAACATAAAACATTGAAGTTATATTTGGCCAAACTGAAATGCTATTGTTATTCGGATTGCTCGTTATAAAAGGGTTTGCTATCCAAGAATAGACATGCCCAGTACCTGCTGAAGGCGTTGTTATCAAATCAATTTCTTGATCCGAACACATTGTTGTATCACTTGTTGTAGTTAAAGTAAATTCAGGGTTCGCGTCAATTAAAATGGAATCAGAAT
>JABSPC010000753.1 GCA_013215515.1 Crocinitomicaceae bacterium | reverse complement strand
GGTTCTATAAATAGCAGGGTAAAATTGATTGGCTCACTAATTGCATTTTTTGCTCTTACATTACCTGTAGTTAATACTGCTTTTGGTCAATGCCCAGGCATAGGTACCAGTGCGTGTAGCGCAGTTAGTCTTAGCGTAAATGCCGGTTGCGTTACAACTGCTCAAAGAACTAATAATTGCAGTAAAACACCGGACCCAGCTACCTGCTCTAGCGAAACGTCGGCAAGGAATGCCGTTTGGAGCACGTTTACCACTGTCTCTACTATGGATATAACAGTAACGTATACCCCTGGTAACAATAGAAACATAGTTGTTCATTTATATAATGGTGCTTGTGGAGCGCCATCGGCAATAGCCTGTGAGAACAGTAACCCTCTAGGTGCTGGAGCTGCCGGTGAAGAAAGTTTAGTTTACAACAATCTTCCTGCTGGCACCTACTACACCCGTGTTGAAGCAATTAATGCCAATGGTACTAGTGCAGCAAGCACCATATGTATTTTTGGTTCAATCTCTGGTGCTCCCGGCAATGTAGCATCTAACCTCGAACTATGGTTAAAGGCAGACAGAGGTGTTACAGGAACAACCAACGTAAGCGCTTGGGCAGATCAAAGTGGTAATTCGAACAATGCTTCAGAAGGAACCAATCAACCTCAATTGATATCTAATTCTGCCAATTTTAACCCCGGGATAAGATTTTCGTTAAGCGACATTTTAACCGGCAGTAGTGCGATGTTAAATGGAGACGACACTCATACCCTCTTCATTGTAACCAAAGACATTGGCTCAACAGGGGGGTTTCCCGATATTTTCAGGTATTCTAACGCTGGTTCAAGAATTGAACTTAGAACTGCTTCTACTGAGATAGGAATTGCTGGCGGAGGAGGAGCATCAAGTAATAACCTTACAACAACTGATCTTAATATTTACAGTTTGGTTGGAAATGGTACAAATGATATTGGATATGGAAATGGAGACATTGGATCAAGCCGAGCATCAGATGCTATAGTGTCGTCTGGGGGCTACATAATTGGTCAAACCGATTTTAATGCAGATGTTATGGAAGTAATTGCTTACGACAGGGATTTGTCTGCTACAGCAGGAGACTTAGAGAAGATACACTCATATCTTGCCATAAAGTATGGCATTACTTTAGATAATACAGTAGATCCGAGTGGAGACTACCTTGCCAGTGATGGTACTAAACTTTGGGATGCTGGTAACAATAGCGTCTACCACAATGATGTAACCGGCATTGGAAGAGACGATGATTCTGGCTTAGACCAGCAAAAATCATTGAGTGTAAACAGTGATGGCATAGTCATCATGGACAAAGGAGCTGTTTTTGGTGCCGATTTAGATTTTATACTCTGGGGAAATGACAATACAGCGGCCACGTTAGCTGGAGCTGAATTAGTTACCGGCTACACCCAAAAAATGACCAGAGAATGGAAAGCTGCAGTAAACGGCACCCCAGGAACGGTTACTGTACGGATTATACTAGCGGGAAATACAGGTGCTGCGGGCAATTACGCCTTGCACGTTGATGATGATGGAGTTTTTACCAGTGGGGTTATTTCCAGTACTGCCGGATCTAGCATCAGTGGTGATACGATCACTTTTAATGCTGTTAGCATTGCAAACGGTAACTTCTTTACGCTAGGATATAAACCAATAACAGCTCCAGGCGCCGTTACTTCTAACCTATCACTGTGGTTAAAAGCAAATACAGGTGTGGAAGAAGGTGCGAGTAACCCAGCAGAAGATGGTGATGTGGTAACAAGTTGGTTAGACCAAAGTGCTAGTGGGAATGATGCAACAGCTGTTGTAACCCCTACGTTTGCTACTAACAGCGTCAACTTTAATCCTGCTGTTACATTGCTTGACGGTTCGAGCGAATATTTTACAGTTGCCGGACTTAACATTAATCCTTCAACCACCGATTTTAGTATGATCGCAGTGCACAGAAGTACTAATTCTGGTGATGACCAGGTAATCT
>JABSPC010000752.1 GCA_013215515.1 Crocinitomicaceae bacterium | reverse complement strand
CCAAATGGCGCATAAATTAAGGATGGTAAGGATAGAGGATTCTTCAGAGAATTGAAGAAGGACAGAAGAGTAAGGGTAGAATAAGATTGATGAGAAAGGGTACCCCATTTTCAAAGCTGCTTTTTATTTGGGGCATTCTAGTAAGCTCTGCTATTGCGGAACAACTCATCCTCAAGGATACCTCCGATGTAGTGCTCGACGGTAAAACTTACGACCGCTTGATAATCGATAATTGCAAAAATATAGTAGTCAAAAACTGCACCTTTAACGCTGTAGATCATTACGGCGACGCCTACTCAGCCTGTGTTAAAGTTCAGGGAGGTTCTGATAACATCATAATCCAAGATTCAAGAATGCTTGGGAATTATAAAATTTGTGATGGGATTTACGTGCAAGAGTCCACTAATGTGACTGCTAAAAATAATTACTTAAGTGAATTCAGAAATGATGGACTCAAAGTACACAGTGCTTCTAAAGTAAGTTACCTAAACAACGAAGTCCACGGCCTACTTTCACAAGGAACGGACGGATACAACCTGAGTGAAGGTCCTTGTTATGGCCACAGTGACTTAATTCAGTTTAAGTTCGAAGTTTCAAACATTGTGATTGACGGTAACCTAATGTATGGAAACAAATGGGGCAATGCCGGCATCTTTTTTGGAAATAACGATAGCAAGAAAAACATCCGCATAAGCAATAACATTATCATAAGTTCTAAAGAGGCAGTCACTGTTAAAAATGCAGACGGGGTCGAGATTTATAACAATATTTTTTGGGGACAGCGTGAAAGAGGCCTAGAATTAAATGGTGAGAATAACAGTTCAGATCCTGCCTTTGCCAAGAATATTAAAATCTACAACAACATCATGGGTAACTTCACAGTATTGCACAGTCTAGACCTTGAGGAAAATAATATTGAAGAGGATTTCAATTTATTTGGGTCCACAAGTGGACATAAAAACTTGGGAGAAAACAGCTTTATTGACGTAGATTATTCTTTTTCTGGTATAGGCAATCACAAAAAGCATCACCCAGATTCTGTTTATTGGCAACAGTTTGAGCCCAAATTTGATGACAAGGTCGTTGACGCTGGAAAAGTTGGGGGTAATCTACCATTAGTAGACCTTATGAATCGTATCCGTGACGAGTTTCCTGATATAGGTCCTCTTGAATTTGACGTCAGTATTGAAGGGCCTTTCTCCTTAGTAAATGACAAGTTCAAATCCAAAATGCCCAAAATAGCCTTCAACCGTTTTTCGAATTCCCTGAATTACAACTGGCCCGGGCAAACCCACTTTTCCTTATTCGTCCTCGACATTCGTGGAACAGTTCTATCATCCACTGAAGTACTAAATTCTGGAGCAGGCCAACTGCCATTAGGTAAGGAGGTTAAGCCTGGGTTCTATCTTATACAATTGAGTTCGGGGAGCGAACATCATATTCAGAAAATAATTGTTCTTTAAGAAAAAGAGTTAAGCGGGATTCCCCACGAACTCAAGCCCAATTAATTTATCAAAAAAAAAGCCCCCACAATTTAAAAATTGTTTGGGGACTTCAGCTAATTTTAACAAGTTAGACTTGTGACTTTATAATTTATTTTTTCTTTCTACGAAATGTGGCAAATCCCAACAAACCAAGACCCAATAAGATCAATGAAGCAGGTTCAGGAACCGCTTCTTGACCAAAGGCTTGGATTTCAGATACGGCATACATACGATCGCCACCATGCCCCTGTATTCTGAGTGCATTAGTAGTAATGGGGCCACCAGGAATAGTGTAAAGCGAATTATTATTATTGGCATCAGGACGTGAAATCATACCCCAACCGGATACTGCAGGTACATCCCAGGCAAT
>JABSPC010000751.1 GCA_013215515.1 Crocinitomicaceae bacterium | reverse complement strand
GCGTTGTTGCACTCGTTCCTTCGCCGTCAAATGTTTCAACGATTCAAGATCGAATTGAAGGGACTAAAGAAGCTTGTGAAAAAGCAGGAATCGATTTTGGCTATTTGGATTTATCAGAAGATCAAAGTAAGATTGATGAACAGATTGCAGGTGAATTAAAGAAAGCAACGGATTCATTCGTGGCTTTGAACAATAGATGTACGTTGCCTACTTTATCAGCTCTTAAAAAAGCGGGAGTGAATATTCCAAATGAAGTTAGACTGATTTCATTCGATGATAATGAGGCATTCGAATATATGAACCCTCCTATTAGTGCTTTCCGTCAACCAATTAATGAGATTGCTTTACAATCTGTTGATAGATTATATTCAAGGTTGAAAGAGTCAAAAACTCCTGGAGAACACTTTATTCTTCCATGCGAGTTCATCGCGCGTGGTTCGCATTAAACCAACTTGTCTTTCTGTTTTTACTGAGTAACGAATATTTTTAGTGATTCCTGAATACCTTCTGGCGACTCACAAATAATGTAATAGATTCCTGTTCCGGTTCCAGATTTGTCTATCGTTAAATATTGCTCATCTGTAGATCCTTCAAATACAATTTGCCCCAATTGATTAATAAAAGTAACCCTTGCTTCTTGCGCTGTGCTTACCACAATCGTACTAGAAGTTTGAATTGTATTTGAAATTAATCCAGTATTCCCTAAACAATTTTTACTTGAAAGAAGGTCCGTATATTCAAATTCACCATCAGTATCTATCATTTTCAAGCGGTAATAACGTTGCTTCAGATCGTTGTTTTGCACACGAACACTGTAATTGAGTTCAGACTCAGAATCACCAGAAGCATCTACCTTTTCAATAGGATAGTATACAAATCCATCATAGGTATAATCCAATTCAAAATAATCAGAGTTGTTTTCAGTTAGTGTTGTCCATGAAACGATTTCATCTTTGCCAAGGCATTCAGTGTCAAAGGAACTCAATTCAACAGGTAGTACAACAATTACTGAACTTGGGCAGAAGTATTGCTCATTGTTTAATCCACCCGTTGCAGAGCTAACTCCCCAATAAACTTGACTAGTTCCACCGAAAGCGTTTGTAATAAAGTCGTTCACACATGACAACCTTAATACACCATCAAAGTAAACTTCCAGTGTATTTGTCGCATTTGCCCATTGAATATCGACAGTATAGGTTACGTCGTCATCAATGTTTCCTCCTCCTACTTTTGCGCAAACGGGTCCGCACAATGGCGCTGCGAATTGCATACTTCCATCAATTTCTACAGCAATATGGTCACAAGTCATATCATACAAGTGAGTCGGACTATCGTTATCGTATGTATCGAACTCGATCACCAAAGCGTTTGGTATTCCACCAGCGCCCAATTGTCCACCTGCTGTTCCGCATGCCGTTGAAGCACTAGTTTGAAAAGTAAATGTATTTCCATCCGCTCCAGATCCATCATTGTCCCCAAAATAGTAATCTAATGTTAATGTAAAGTCGTTTGCAAAGTCAATTTGAGATTCATTCCATGCACAACTCAATTGACCGTTAAGTTCTTGAGTCATTTGGATACATTGCTCTCCAGCTACAGTTACCCATTGGGAATTACCATTGAGCGTCCAGCAATTATCTGTAAGCACTGTTACGGATTCAATTGTTGAGTTTCCACAAACGGTGTACTCTACGAAATATGTAGTGCCCGCAGTTCCATTGGTTACCGTACCTGTACTTGAACTAACT
>JABSPC010000750.1 GCA_013215515.1 Crocinitomicaceae bacterium | reverse complement strand
GTTTCACCAAATATCGATTTCAGTTTCGACTTCCACCATTTGGATTTCGAAAAGATTAAATAATTAAAAATGACGGAAACAGACATTTACAATTTAAGATTTCCTATTGGTCAATTTGAAATACCAGAAAGTGTTTCAGAAAATCAATTGAAGAGGCTATTGGACTGTATGCATGGCACTGTGATCACCATATAGGACACATTGAATTGGCATTGAAGTCCAAAGGAACTTTTAACGCATCGATTAACTAAACCGAATGGCATATATAAACGTAATTCAGCATGAAGAAGCAGAAGGTCCACTAAAAGATATTTACGACAATATCGTAAAAGCAAGAGGGAAATTAGCCGAAGTTCACAAGATCCAAAGTTTAAATCCTGAGTCGATAGTGAGCCACATGGAATTATACATGACGATTATGTTTGGAAAATCTCCATTAAAGCGTGTTCAACGCGAAATGATCGCTGTGGTCGTAAGTAAAAACAACAACTGTGATTATTGCCAATTGCACCATGCAGAGGCAGTAAATCACTACTGGAAAGACGAGGTAAAAACGAACCAACTCAAAGAAGATTACACGAAAGTGGATTTGAGCGACATCGATATGGAATTGTGTCACTTTGCTAAAGAAATGACTGTAAATCCAAATCACGACAACGCTGGTTCAATTGAAAAATTGAAAGCACTTGGACTAAATGATCGCGCAATATTGGATGCAACGCTGATTCTCTCTTATTTCAATTTTGTGAATAGAATCGTTCTTGGATTAGGCCTTGCTGTGAGCGACGAAGAACTGGCTGGTTATAAGTATGAATAATTGAAAATAATAATTGATTAAGTCAATACGTGACTAAAAGTGATAGCGAACACTTACTCCAAATTCCATTAAAGCTTTCCAAGAACCATAGGAAATATAGGGTTCAGTTACAAAAGGCGTATCTACATACTCCTCCACCAGCGATCATCAAACTATACCTAGCTCCGAAGCTCATTCTTTTAATCTTGTATTAAAGGTCCATTTTAGCAAGTGCTCCTCCACCATGGAACTTGTAGAAGTGATTTCCAGATACTACATTATCCCGATGTAAATATCCCAGTTGAATTCCGGGATTTAAATGCAATTTTCCAAGAACAAAATCCCAACTAACTCCTGATATCAAAGAGTAAACCAGCATGAATATAATTCGCATATGTTTTATACCCAATTCCAAAAGCCCCTAAAGAAAACCTAGAATCGGTTTCGTTATTTTGACCAAGTGTAAAAGAGCAAATAAGAAGGAAGGCAATTATTAGTTTCAATTTGTTGTAGTCATTGATTATTAATCTTGATCAGCATAGTGTCATTTAAAGATAAGAAAAAGTGAACGCTTTCGCCAAAACTTTCCCCGGTGGACGAAGCCTTGCGCCTTTGCGGAAGCTACAGCGAAGGCACATGGCGAAGAACTTAGCGAAGGAGCATAGCTTTTGAGTATTGAATGCTAAACAATTTTCATTCAAGCAACATGAGCTTCAAAACTGAACAATAATTGATTATTTTTAGATAAAAATTAGTTCTATGGCAAAATTCAATAATTACGATGACTACATTAATCAGACGCAAGAGTTTGCTCAACCCTTGTTGACTTTCTTTCGAGAATGCGTTATTGAAGCTTGTCCTAGCGCCATAGAAGAATTTAAATGGAGCTTTCCTAGCTTCACTTATAACGGCTCTATACTTTGTAATATGGGGGGATTCAAAAACCAC
>JABSPC010000075.1 GCA_013215515.1 Crocinitomicaceae bacterium | reverse complement strand
CCATTATCAATACTATATTGCAATGATCCTGTTCCGCCTGAAGCCGTTATTGTAATGTTTCCATCAGTACCACTAAAACAAGAAGGATCATTTGATACTACGTTTGTAATAGATGGAATCAATGCTGGGTTTAGAGTAGTGGATGATATTGTTTGACATCCCAATGCATCTTCCACTACAATATCAAAAGAACCGTCAGTTAAACCTCCAAAGAAGTTACTCGCTTGGAAAGTTACACCATTGTCTATACTGTACTGAAGTGTACCTGTACCACCAGTAGCAGTAATGGTTATATTCCCATCATTTCCTGCACAAGTAGGATCATTTGCTGTAACTAATGAAATAGTTGCTGGAGTACCAACAATAATGGTTATTGTGTCTTGCGTGCATCCACCCGCGTTACATGCTTCAAAAATGACAAAATAATTTCCAGCTGTGCTGTACAAGTGTGGCGGTGGGTTTTGCAAAGTGGAATACGATGCATCACCGAAATTCCATAACCAACTAGTAGCAGGATCACCTGCTACTGTTACATCCGTAAAAGTAACCGTAAGTGGTTCACAGCCTGATGTCACATCTGCACTGAGTTGTACTACTGGAGGAATCGTTGTACAATCGATTATTTCTACATAATCCGTATAGAGTGTTGAATTCGCACATCCAGGAGCAGCTGTGCCGATTCTAATATTGTCTATAGCCAATAAGAACATGTAATCAGAGTTATTGACAAATGCGATGTTGATTGTCTGTCCAGCATATGCAGAAAGATCTACACTATGCGTTGTATTGAATGTATTCTCTGCTGCAATTGAGAACAATACTGTAGAGTAGTTAGCAGCATTTGCAGGCAGTTGACCAGTTGTAGAAATTCGAACCTCATACCCATCTGGATATAGTGGATCTAATGCTTCAGCATCCCAATAAAGTCGTTGATTTGCTGGCAAAACACCGATATTAGAAGTACACATCCAATCATCTGCAAGTTGCCCTGGAAGTAAATTCCAAGATGTAGAAACCGCTTCTAAATCACCGCTACCATCGATATCTAGATCCAACCAAGCTGTAGCATCTGTCCCATCAAAAGGTGGGTTAACACCAGGATCGGGAGTCCATGTATCATTATTAAATCTGGCATAACCTGGAGGCCAACCTCCTTCAAAATTTTCTAAATAGAACGTATCCACAGTGTTAACCCCAGCACTGAGGACAGATAATTCAACATAGTATGTTCCTGGTAATGCGTATTGATGGTTAATATTATTTATACTGCCAGATGAGGTTAATACGGTACCGTCGCCAAAGTCCCATGTATAATCAACGTAATCAGGAGTATTTGCTGTGAAAGTTACTCCAGGGGAACCTGCACAAACAGGATTTAATGGTGATGCAGAAAACTCAGCATCTGGAGTTGACATAAAATTATAAGGTATTGACCAGCTTGTAGTATCACCTCTTCCACATGCATTTACAACTGCAATTGTCACAATTTCAGGACCTGGAGTAGTATATACTCTATCAATTGTAATAGGATCTGTTGTAGAATTAATTATCGTGCCATCCCCAAATGTAAATGACCAGCTTACCGGTGTACTATAAAGGGCTTCATCAAACAGGGTAACAAAGGTTGAATCACACACTAAATTCTCTGTAAATCCTAAAATCAGTGGTAAGGGTGCATATCCACCAAGCATAGGAATTAAATCAAGGTCAACGTCTAACCCATAATCAACCAAAAGGTTTTCATATCCAAAATCTTCACTCCAAATATGGTTAAGACCATTACCTTGTCCCTGTGATGTAGCATCACTAGATGCAATAAGAACCAATTCATCCGTTAAATCACCAGGGAACACTTCTATCCCCACATGAAAAGTAGCAGTTGTTGGCGTTACAGCTGGAAAAGGAATCCAATACTCAGCAAATGAAAAGGATCCGCTAGGTGGAACTCCAATAGCTGCAGGCGAAATTTGATTTGAACCACCAAGTAGTGCGCCTGGTTGTCCAAATCCATCGTCATCATAAACAGTTACTTGGAATACCATATTATCATTAGCGTCGTCCAACTCAGCTAATCCTACTTTGATTGCACCAACTTCGGTTACACCAGGATTAGGAGTTATAT
>JABSPC010000749.1 GCA_013215515.1 Crocinitomicaceae bacterium | reverse complement strand
GATTTGAAATTTTGACCGAAGTAAAGGGTATCATACATAGAATGATCACTTACGCTGCTGATCGGAATTGGGAATTGATAGATGTAAATGGATGGCCCGTAGCCAATGGTGGTGGGGACCTATCCGCTTCAGCTTATCCTTTTGTTCAGGCAGCGCATCGGATTACTGGGTTACCAATAGAAAGGTATTCGCAACATTTTTACCGTAGAAGGCTTAAATTCCATCCTAAGTTTTTCAATATGCAACATTGCATCACAGGCTTTGGAACATCCGGTGATCTCAAAGAACAGGCAGGTGCATGTGAGGATTTAAGAAAAGGACTCTTTCATCCAGGAATGAAATCAATGTATAAAAAACTTTTTCCAGGGGCCATTGCTGGACCGTTGAACAATCAAAGCAATTCTGTGTATTTGGATTGGAGCTGTTCTGGAAATTTTCATTCAATTAATTTATCGAGACCAATTTGGAAAAACAATTTTGCTAATAATATGACTGCTAGTTCTCAATCCAATAAAGAAGAAGCTCAGGAAGCCGGACTGCGTTCACTAGAGGGAGTGAAATCTTATAATCTTGCTATAATTTTTAATATAGGAATCGCGGCTGGGCATTGGGAAAGTAGTATGGCACATTACTTTGGGAACAAAACGGAGAATCGACAATTAGAATTAACCAATGTTCTTTTATACGATCAAGAACCTCAAGGAACAAAGGAATTTTACAGAAGTTATTTGGACGGAATGCCTGTAACGGGACCGTTTAATATTATTGGAATGAACTGGACTCCAAATCCTGAAGGGCCGTGGTATCAACAGAATTTATGTGCGGAGAATGGTTGGGGAGCGGATTACAGATGGACAGAATCGGACCAAACATTTGGCCAAGGAAATAAGCAAGGCGTCTATAGCGGATTGGATTATATGGTAATGCACAACCTCTATTATTTGACGTATGCAGATGAATTACCTGAATACAAACAGTCTTTCAATTGCTTTTGCGATGAGCAATTAAGTGTTGAAATTGGGGAAACCAAAGATGACGAAGAGAGGGAAGCATATAAAAAACTGAACGCCAAACTAAGGTACGTTCCGACGTGTCAATCCAATGTTTTTGAATCCGTATTTAATATGGTTAATAAGGAGTTCGACGTAGCGCCACTCTTCGATGACTATCCAGAATTGGGAATTGAAACTGTTCGGTACCAAACAATGGATGCGTGGGTGGAGGCAGGCGGAAATCTTAATATTAAATCTCATTTCATAATCTATAGCGAAAGAACATTAACGGTTGAACAGCATGGGCGTTTGAATACTCTTAGCGGCGATATTTACCTACGTGACAGGGCTGTGATTGATCTTTCTGGAGAATTGAGAGTAGGAGCAGGGACGAAGCTTATGATTAGCTCAAATGCGAAGTTGATCATGCATCCCGGGGCTCGAATTGTATTGGAAGAAGGCGCTCAATTGCATCTTGAGGAATCAGGAAGATTGGAATTTTACAATGGAGCTGAAATTGTTACCGTTGGCGAAAGCGTTGATCTGGTACTTCAGGGCTCAATCAAGATGATGGATGCTGGAATGTTCACTGTGACACGTCGTTTAAGATAGATGAGATCAGCATTGAATAAAATAAATCCAATTGGCTTAGCGGCAGTCTTTACATTCGTTTTCGCTTATATTTTATTTAAAGTATTCAATGTTCCAATTACACATGATGAGGTTGCGACCACGGTCTTTTACTGCAACACAAGCGTTTGGGATATTATCATGTATGATAATCCATTGCCAAACAACCACATTCTAAATACGCTCTTGACTAAGTTTTGTTTATTAGTTTTTGGTGGTGATGATTGGATTGTTCGAATTCCGAATCTTCTTTCATTCATACTCTATGCAATTGGGGCTTCTCGAATCATCAAAGCGATTCTACCTAAGGATTCACTTTTTTATCTTCCTGCGGCATTGCTTTTTGTTGCAAGCCCTTATTTATTAGACTTCTTTGGTCTTTCAAGAGGTTATGGAATGTCCGTTGCGCTGTGTACATTGTCTGTAAGTTATATGATTACTGGCTTCGCTAATTTCAATCAAAAGAACATCTGGTATGGGTTAATGTTTGCAGTTACAGCGTCGTATGCAAATTTTACGCTTTTGGTGTTTTGGGCGGCAATCACAATCTTGACTTGGATCTATTTTTATGTAGATTTTAAAAAGAACAATGCACGATTTATAAAGCCTTCCATAATTCTCATTTTGATAAGTGGAGTTTACATGGCACTGATTGCAGTTCCTTTGTACAGAATGCAAAGTACAGAACAATTTGAGTTTTGGACTTCAAAAGGATTCTTCAATGAAACAATATTGCCTTTGGTGCATTATTCTAAATACGATTCGAAAATATTTATTACCTCTGAATTCATTGCTTGGTTTTCGGTGATACTGGTACTGTTGAACAGCATTTATATTCTCATCCGATTAAAAAAATCGAACCCCAAGCTTGATATGCTATCAAAACCTATAACGATAGCTACGCTTATTCTTCTCCTCACGGCTGGAATCAATATGCTGCAAGTTTTGATTTTAGACACTCCGAATTTAAATGGACGAACAGCACTTTTCTTTTACCCTTTGTTTGTGATAACCATAATTTCGACGTATGATTTTTTCAAGAATAGAAAACTTATTGGAGTTAGAATTGGGTTTTCAATCGTCATGACTGCACTTTTAATTCATCATGTCATCCATACTGCAAAACCATATTCAGTGCGTGAGTGGTCTTACGATGCGAATACTTTGAAGGTGCGGAATTATATTAAAGATCATCAACATGAGAGTGGCCATAGATCTCTTGCAACAAATTGGATTTTTAATCCTTCCTTTAAGTTTTACGTTTATATAGGTGATATGTCATGGCTCGAATTAAAGCCATGCACCCACGAGATCGATCAAAATAGTGAGGCAGATTACTATTATATAATGAAAGAAGATTATCCTTTGCTCGAAGAGAAGTACGAACCAGCTCTCAAATTCGAGAACAAGTGCTGGTTATTAAAAAGGCGATAAATTGATTTCTTTTTAATATTCCTTTCAATATTTAGAATCACTGTGTATTTTCACATCCATGATACGGATTCTTCCAGTACTTTTTATTCTTCAAGGGTTTTGCATGTGGCACGCGATAACGAATCGTGTTGAACAAAAGTGGTATTGGATAATTATGTTTCTTCCCGTTTTTGGTTCTGTGATCTACTTGTACCATCATTTCTACAACAAGGATAAAATAGGAGCAATTTCGGAATCTGTTAGAGGAGCGGTCAATAGTAATTATCGCACGGATGAACTTGAGGAAACGATGGAATTTTCTGACAGTATTTTGAACAGAACGAATCTTGCGAATGCTTATGTCGATAATGGCAGATATGAAGAGGCAATTGAACTTTATAAATTTTGCCTGATAGATTTTAACTCAGAAAACGTAGAGACTATAACGAAGTTGATACACTGTTATTTTCAACTTTCAAACTTTGTTGAAGTCGTGAACTACGGAAAGAAAATTGAAGACAAAAAAGGATTCAGATACGCAACAGAGAGAATTGAATACGCTTGGAGCCTTTATGAATCGAATGAATTGAAAAGGGCTGAAAAAAACTTCAAGGGAATG
>JABSPC010000748.1 GCA_013215515.1 Crocinitomicaceae bacterium | reverse complement strand
GCTCGATTTTACTGGCCGTAAACAAATTGGTCATTTCTATCTTGAAAACATGACTGAGGCCAGATATGACAACTTATACGTGATTCTAGCGAGCCCAGTCGAATTTGGATTGGGTCAAAAATTGAAATAAGTTCGTATATTCAATAATAAGTTAATCTACGCATCTGTAATTCACAAAAAATTGTCAATAAATATGGTCTAATCCTTGGATACTACTATATTAAAGAAAAAATACCCAGTATGGCTAAAAAGAAAAAAATCTTTGTCCTTGACACATCCGTATTACTTCACGATCACCAGTGTATAACTCATTTTGGAAAGCAAGATGTTGCGATACCAATTACTGTTTTAGAGGAATTGGACAATTTCAAGATAGGAAACGACACAAAGAATTTTTCCGCTCGAGAGATCATTCGATTTATTGACAAGCTTTCGACGAATCATAGCTTACAAGAATGGATTCCACTTGCCAAAAATTTGGGAAAATTCAAAGTCGTTTTGGTTTCTGAACCAGAAGGGTTAAACGCTGAGACGATATATGCTCGAGGTAAAAACGATCATAAGATTATTAATACAGCGTTGTTTTTAAAAGAGCAAAACCCCTCGATTGAAGTGATTTTGGTCACTAAAGACATCAACCTTAGAATTAAAGCAAAAGCGATAGGGATTAATGCTGAAGATTACGAGACGGGAAAAGTAAGCAGTGATGACCATGAACCGGCTAGTGTCTGCATAATTGAAAATGTTGATTCTGATCAAATTCGTCAGATTTTCACCAAAGGAAATATTGATGAAAATGGAATTCTAGGAAAGAATAAAGTTGCCAATGGTTATTACATCTTGAAAAACGGAAAATCATCTTCATTGGCGGTTTACAATCCTCAACTCGACCGGATTGAGCGAATTGAGAAAGAATTCGTTTACGGGATCAAACCAAAAAATGCAGAACAAGCCTTTGCTTTTAACGCTCTAATGAATGAAGACATTAAACTTGTCGCTTTGCAAGGCGTAGCAGGAACGGGGAAAACACTCTTGGCATTGGCGGCATCATTGGAACAGCATAAAAAGTACGAACAAATCATTTTGGCCCGTCCAATTGTGCCTTTATCTAATAAAGAAATTGGTTTCTTACCTGGTGATGCGGATGATAAGATTGCCCCCTATATGGAACCATTGTGGGACAATTTGAAATTCATTAAATCTCAATTTGGTGAAAATGAAAAGAAACGTAAAACGATCACAGCTTTAGAAGAAAGCGGGAAGTTCGTAATTACGCCCTTAGCCTTTATTAGAGGAAGAAGTTTATCCAACATTATGTTCATCGTTGATGAGGCGCAAAACTTAACTCCGCATGAAATAAAAACCATCATCACTAGAGCTGGAGACGGTACGAAAATTGTCTTCACGGGAGATGTAAACCAAATAGATACTCCCTACTTGGACGAGCACAGTAATGGTTTGGCTTATTTAATGGATCGATTGAAGGGCCAATCACTTTTCGCGCATGTTTAATTGGAGAAAGGCGAGCGTTCTGAATTGGCGAATTTGGCCAATGATTTATTGTAGTTTGCTTGTCCCGACGAGACTGTATTAAAAGAATAGGATAATTCTTAATACTCAAAAAACAACCGCCCATTGATCCATTCAGGATCTAGTATCGCATTCTTCTTTTCATAGAACTTAATGGCAGGCTCATTCCAGTCGAGAACTTGCCAATCCATTCTGTTCACCTTTCTATCCTTGGCAGTATTCACTACTGCATCAAACAACAATGACCCTGCACCTGTTTTTCGAGCTTCGGGAAGAATATAGAGGTCTTCTAGATAAATGCATGGACCTTTCCAAGTAGAGTACGAAGTATAGAAGAGTGAAAAACCTATTATTTTAGAATCGATTTCAACGACAAAAGCTTCACAATACTTGTGTTTAAACAAGTCATCATGAAGCTTTTTAGAAGTATTTATAACTGCGTCTGGTTCATTTTCATACTCAGCCAATCCTTTTATTAATTCTAGGATCGCACTTTCGTCACCAGGTTGCGCTTTTCTTAAATTCATTATTGAACTCCAGCAAGATTAAATCTCAATCGGATACCAGTACTTAAGTTTCCAGTAGGATAAGATGTCGTTACTTTCGGCGTGTTCAATGTTTGATCATAATAGAATGAAACGATCAAGTTCTTAGTGAAGTTATAATCAGCAGATGATTTAATCGAAACAACTCTTTGTCCAGCAGTTGCTTGATTTGTGTTTTCAGCTACTTTTCTAATTACAGTTAAGTTATCTCTAAACGAAATATCCACTCTCACGCTCAAATCATTTGCTTTCACTTTCCTGAAAGGCAATTTCACCTTCTTAAATTTGAAACCAGTACCGAATACCCACTCCGTTCCTAATATTTCAGTCACTTGATTGTTCACAATTGAAAGAATTGCGCTACGGTCCTTTTTGTATTCGAACTTCGTAATTAATCCTTGCGCTTGTCCTTTAGACTTAGCACCTTCAATTTTTCTTTTACCCCTAATCAACCACGTCGCATCCAATCCAATTAATGGAGAGAAACGTTCCGAGATCGCAACATTTTGAACTTGCATTCCAGCGATGAAGTTATTGTTCAAATCTCTTGCAGAAGCATTTTCGCCATTTGCATCAAATGCGGCATTCAAGTTTGTTTGCATTCCAGAAACACTAATCGTTGAGCTATAAGCATGACGGATAACAAAGTTCTTTACATGTTTCTTCATGAACTCAAACTTCTTCAAACCATTGTAGTTCAATGACCAGTTAGGAAGCGGTATATTGTCTACTGGGCTAATGTTCTTATCGTTTACGTTTCTGTTCGAATAAGCCGTTATAAATGCTCCCATAACAACCTCCTGTTGTGTTTGACCGTATCCGTCATAGTATCCAGATGCATCAACTGAAGAATTCGAATTTTGTGCTCCCAGAAGAGAAGAAACTTCTTGTCTCTTATCCAACATGTCTATGAAGACAGATGATTCGAACTCATTACCCAATTTGACGAACGCTGAACCGAATGATACATTTGAGTATGTTAATGTAGATACATTCACTCTACTTTGACTTTCAAACTCTCCCGCTGAACCTAATAACGGATTAAATCTGAAGAACTCATTCGAGTTGTTCGAATATGTTCTGTTTAATGTAAGTTCAATTGAAAGATCCTTAATCGGTTCAAGGTTTGCTCTCAAATTATATACTTGGTTATGCGTATTCGTATATTGTCTGTTCTGATTTTCATTCTCAACCAACCAACCACGGTCAGCAGCATTCTGAGCCGCATCATAGCCCGAATCGGCACCAAACATTGTATACCGTTGCTGGCCGAATATAAAGCCGCCCATGCCACCTCTCAACTGAGGGTTGAATCCTAGAATTCCAACTTCTTGATTGTAACCAGGAAGCAATGTTCCATTCGTCAATGAGTATGTTCCAGATACGTTACGAACTGACATTATCATTCTCGCTCCAAAACCTGCAACCGGATGCACTTTTCCCCCTCTTTTTTTCTGTCTAATCTCTTCTCGATCTTGTTTCTTTTCGAAGAGCTTAACTTTACGTTCCCACTTGCGTTTTTCCTTAGGCGTCATTGAATCAATAGGCATAGGTGGAGTTAGCGTATCCCTAGGTTTCGTGTTAACACCTCCTTGTCCATCTCCAGCATTTGATCTAGGACTTACTTTACTACCCGGTCTTCCTCTCGAATTTCCTCTCCCGTTCGTGTTTACTTTCTTCAACCAAGGCACTTTATTGTAAAGCGATGTGAAGTTAGCTTGAGCTGTTACATTTATATTTCTACTGTTCTGAACAGTGTTTCCATAATCAGTTTGTCCTAACGGTGCTCTTTGCCAATTGTAAGTTCCCGAGTATTTAACATTTGCACTTAACCAATTTGTAGCAGGAATTTTTTCAAATGGAATTGAATAACTGAAGCTAAAGTTGTGCGTGTAATCCATTGCGGTACCAAAGCTTTTCAATTGGTGTCGTACAGTATCCTTAAAGTGCGCATAACCTGCAGGGTAATCGTTACGATCAACACCACCACGATCCGCGCCTCCGTCATTTTCAACAAACATAGATCTGTTTGTTGCTGAGAATTTGAATTTCAGTTTACGCGTAATATCATAACCTAGATTATATGTTCTGTTCCAAGTGAATTTCTTTACGAAAACTGGTGCGAACTCATATTCAGGCGCTACGTTGTTTCTGATTTCACGTTCGTTGTAAGCTCTCATTAAATCATTTGTGAACGATACATTCTTAGGTGCCAAATACAAGTTGACATCACGAATGATAGCAAACCACTTGGATTTTTTCAAGAACTTAATTTTCTTGAACGGCATAATTGGTTTCGAGTTGAACGAGTAAGCATAATTCAACCCTCCACTCCATGTTCTCGTTCTGTCCTTAGCAGTATTATAATCTCTTGAGAAGTTCTCAGCATATGCATAGTTCGCTGACCAGTTTGAGACTCTCCAGAAGTGTGATTTAGCACCTGCTTTAAGTTCTTTTCTAACATTCGTGAAGTTGTACGACTTACGCGCTTGAAAATCCTGCCCTTGCTTTGCTAATAGTTTTCTTTGATCAATATCTGCAACATCTTCCAATCTGATATCTTGATTCGATGGATCGTATTCTGGATTTATGATACCCAAAGAATACCCAAAGAAGAATGGCATTGAAACTTTCGCTTTCTTGCCGAAGAACTGGCCCAGTTGAACATTCGCGTTCATATCAAACCCAATTCGTTGATCACGTTGTCTGTCTTGTACTCTACTATCAACTGCTCCCCAATTAATTCCAGAGTAATTACCTGACATGTTAATGTTAGCAAAATCTGCCATTTGAAGACGCATTTGAGCCACAGCAGCAGAACCACCTTCGCTTACAAAATCCGTCAATCTTAATTCGTTAATCCAAACATTTACACACTTACGCAATCCATCCTCTTTCCAGTTTTCCAAAACATGTTTGTCCTTATGTGGATTACGCACGCCCACCATAACCGTTCTAAGTCCTTGAAGATTTGGATTTCCTTTTACTTTAATCAGTACTTCGTTAATTCCATTGGTCACATCAGCTGCAATAAGATCTTCGTACTCATTAATGTAAGATACCAGTGCATTTCCTGCTGCAATTTGTGCATTCCGAGCTAACTTCAATTTAAGTAAGTCTTCGAACACAATTTCGATATTGTTTTCTTCCGGCCAAATATCTGTATCTAATGTCGATCCCCAAGCAGTTGTTTTCAATGGAATCTCATACTCGTAATAGTTATCTGTAAAGTCAGTACCTAATCTCACGAATAAAGTAAGGTCATCATCATTCAATTGCGTTGCAGCATTTTCCACTGCTTCAGCGTGAACGAACATTTTCAATCTCTTGTATGTTCTAACATCAAACTGAACATTTTTATAAGCCGCTCGTGCATCTCCGTCTTGCAAATCACATACTTCTAATGTAAGTGATTGCTCATTCAATTGTCTTTGAAATGTTTGAGATGGATCGACCTCTTGAATAATTCCAGGTGGAATCTCGTATTTAACAGGTGTTCTTTGCTCGTTCTCTTGAATATTAACAGTACCAACATTGAATGAAGTTAAATCAGGGTCAATTGTTACACCTTCTCCTGGTTCCGTTAAATCTTCAAAATATCTTCTCCACTCACCACGGATGAATTCAAGTCGTGCAAATCTCAATACCACTTCTTCATCAAATTCTTTCATGAACATTCTCATGAATCGAATTGATCTGAAATCTGAAATCCCATTAACTGATTTTTCGTAATCACGAATTGGAATTTTAAATTGGTACCAGTTTTCAGTTTTGTTACCACTTGTAAATGTCTGAACACTAGTCACGAAGTTTTGTCCAACAACCAAGTCTCCTGGGCGTAAACTAACCTTGTACTGGAAGTACGCTTCTGATTCTGACAAGTTGTTATCTTGGTTCATATCCTCAACATCAGGATTGTTAGAACCTAAAGTAGGGTAACCTTCAGCATTTGCGGAATCAGACATCTCAGTTGTATATGAGTTTCCTTCCATCCCGTTATACGCCTTGTATCTTTCTAGAATCGTTAATTCATCAGTGTCATAGACATCATCACGGTAATAGTTGTAATCATCGTTTGATGGATCAGCAATCATTTTTGCTTTAGCCGCTGCTGTCAAGTTTGAATTCGCTTCTATCCATGAAACGTAATCCAAGAATGCAATCCTTTCATCAGCGTTGTTCCATCCGTCAAGTCCAACATCTTGATTCAATCTTGCAATTGGATCGGTATCAAATGCATTAACTACAACTTGTTGCGTAGAAACTCTAGCCCAATCGGTAATGGCAGTATTGTCCGTCACAGATGAACCTTGAGGAGACAATCCATCTTCAAAACTTTTTCTTGAATCCGGAAGAACATCCTCTGATATATTTCCAAGGTTGAAGTATAGATCACCACCATTATGAGCCCCATTCGGATCTACAAGCTCACCATCCTCATTGAATGGATCAAGCATCCAGAATTGGATATACTCAATATTTGTTTGCTCAAAATTGTTCGTAGTTAAAGCACGCATAATACCACCCCATCTTTCCTCAGGATCATTAAAACTACCATCCGTATTAATCGTTGTTGCAGTCGTATCATAGTTATACATCCCACGTTCTTTAGGATAGTATGCCAATTCTAACAATGGAACATTTGGAAGAGATCCGTATTGCAGTTGAAGGTTAGGGAAAATATCTGTTTGACTAACCAATCGCATTCTACTATCCGACAGTTGTTCTGGATTGTCCTTAATATGCTGAGGTGTTTGTGCGTTGCTTTGGTAGAACATTGGGTCAATCACGTACCAATGAATACCAGATCTTTGATAACCTGCACTCAAATCTTTCTTTGCACCTTCAGGGAATAAAACTGGCTGTCCTTGTGGTACAGATGCCAATCTCCAGGCTGTAAACGATCTTAAATCGATAGCGCTTTGAGCCCCCTCAAAATCATCTACATATGAAGTTCCTTCTTTATTAATTGCTTTAGGCTGTCCCGGAATTAAATGTGCAAATTCACCTTGGAACGAGAATGTCGATGGGGCTTTTGTAGAAAGTCCCGGAATCCAATCAACCAATTTAGTTATGAATGGAACCTTGGTGTTG
>JABSPC010000747.1 GCA_013215515.1 Crocinitomicaceae bacterium | reverse complement strand
CCTTTTGGAGCACCTTTCCCAATTTATCTATTGATTTTAATGATGTTTTCGTTCAAGACGCAGTCGAAGGATCCACGAGTAGTGATACACTTTTATACAGCGCGAGAATTCGATGCAAACTCAATCCTTTTGATATTTGGAATGGAGAATACAGGGTGAAATCCATTGAAGTCAGTCCAGGAGTTCTGAGTTTAAGAGTAGATGAAGACGGAAACAACAACTATGATATTCTAAAAACGCCAAGTGATTCAACTTCAGACGACGGATCTTTCGATCTTAACTTAGAGAAAGTGTCTTTTAAGAATTTCCGATTCAATTATATCAATGAGGCCACTTCCCAGGAATACCGAACGAGAATTAATGAAATGCATTTTGAAGGAGCGCTGAGTAAACGGATTTTCTCAGCCAAAGCGACAAGTAATCTCCAGATAATTGCGGCTAAAAGCGGGAACATTTCTCTCGTAACAAACAAACCGGCAATTCTTGAAATAGGAATTAATGTCAATCTGGACTCAGGTACAGTTGAAATACCCAAGTCCACAATTCAAATTGCTGGCCTCCCATTTAATTTTAAAGGAAGCGTACATTCGGATGGGTTTACATTTGATTTGGAAGGAATGGACATTGGAATAAAGGATGCCGCAAATAGCTTCGCAATGGATGAGGTGAAGGAAATAAAGAAATTCTCTGGTACGGGGCAATTGCTCTTTGAATTGGGGATAGAAGGGAAGAATGATGCTCAATCTCCCGTAGAAATTGAGTGTAAATTTGGGGTTGAGGGTGGTACTTTGCGCGACCCGAATAGTGGGATAACATTGACGGATGTAGTATTGGACGGTCGATATTCCAATGTTGGAGGCTCAGAGAAAGAGTTTCTTGAATTAAAGAAAATTGGTTTCTCGACAAGAGGTGGTCCATTTAAAGGGAATTTAATGCTTACTCATTTTGAAGCTCCGCTTTTTTCTGGGAAAATGAAAGGCCTTTTGAATTTATCCGTAATTCGCTCATTTTTCAAGTTGAATTCATTGCAGATGCTTAATGGAACGGTAGATATTTCTTCAAAGTTTATAGTACAAGCCGAGCCTACGAAAACGGAAGAATTTGATTATCAAATTAAGAAGTGTGAAGGGCAACTACGAATAAAGAATGTGAACGCCCAGCTGGTAGACGATAAGAGAGTTTATAGAAACATTAACGGACTTGTTGTTTTAAGAAATGACCGAGTTGGAATTGATGACATAAGCTTAACCATTGGGAGATCTGATTTTCTATTGAATGGCGTTTTCATCGATGTAGTGAATTATTTTGGTCACCGCGGGAATCTTACAGCTAAAGTTGAGCTCAAGAGTAAAAGTATTGATTTATCTGACCTTGGGGCTGATTCGAAAGCGGATAAAATGATGCACGAACGCTATTTCGTTCTTCCCGATGATATTGAAGGAGATGTTTATTTAGATGTAGCAAAATTGAGATACGAAAAACACATGTTCTACGATTTGAAAGGCAATATGAACATGCTCAATCGAACGATTCATTTCCCTCGATTTGCTGTAACTAATGGTGGCGCAGATATTAAAGGTTCTATAACTATTCGAGAGGGGCTTCCTGAGATGTTCTATATAAGTAGTCAAGTTGTTTCTGATAACATTAATTTCAAGGAGCTATTCAAAGAGTGGGACAATTTCGATCAAGACGTTATAACAGCGTCTAACATTTCAGGAATTGCGCAGGCCAATGTTCGGTTTGAAGCTCCTTTCGACTTAAGGTATGGTGTTCTTTCAAATTCAATAGTGGCTCAAGTTGGACTGAAAATCCAAGACGGAAGACTTCGCAATGTTTCTTCATTCAAGGAGATTACAAAGAGCTTAAAAGCAACAATGAGTGCACGTTTGGCCATCGGCAAAGAAAATATCATTGAATTTGAAAAGAAATTACTTGATTTGAGGTTTAGCAAACTTGAGAATACCTTCTTAATCCGAGAAGGAGTTTTAGTCATTCCTTCCATGTCTATCGAATCTTCTGCCTTGAATATCGAACTATCGGGTAAGCATACTTTTGATAATAAAATTGATTACCGATTTGGCTTCAGGTTCCGAGATTTGAAAAAGAAGCAGGAAAGCGAGTTTGGTGTCATTGAAGATGATGGTTCAGGTAAATTTGTGTTCATGAGAATGTATGGTGACTTGGACGATCCTAGTATCGAGTGGGATAAGGCATCTAACAAGAAGCACAAAAAGGAAATACGTGCAGTTGCGAAGCGAGATGCTAAGTCAATTCTCAAGTCTGGATTCGGTTTGTACAAGAACGACACTACAGTTAACGCGTTTGTCAAAGAGCGCCGACCTCACGAAACAATAGAAATAGATTTAAATCCAGCTGATGAAGTGGATGATTTAAAAGAAGAATTTGAGCCCAAAAAGGACAATGCATTTAACCGTTTAATGGAAAAAATCAAGGCCGAAGCCGCAAGGGATAATGCCAAAAACAATGGTTACGATTTAGATTAGTTTAGAATCCCGAATAGTACTCAAATCAAGCATTTTTAAGAGCAAATGCTGCGCTTCGGGATCTTATTTATCCCAAGCTCTAATCGATGGAGCCTGTAAAAAAGGTAGGCTATTAGCCGCTAAAGCCCGTGGCTCACTGTTAGTTGTTTAATTCAAATAGTGTTGTAAATTTCACGGATAGTGAATTGTTAACATTTAGTCGTTCACAAGGCATAAATGTTCGATCGCTATTACTAAATATTCATTTGTTCGTTCTATATAGTAAATACGGGCGCCCTTACTATGAATGCATACTTTTAAATCGCTATATTGCTATAATACTACTTTAAAATTCCCAACTCAACTACGGGATAAGAATTTCAGTGCCATGAAAAAATTTATTCTACTCTTTTTTGTAACTCTTGCGAGTTCTATTTCTTATTCACAAACCGTTTTCATTTTTGATACTCCGGGTGCTGGGACTTTTACTGTTCCAGCAGGATGTCATACTAAAATTACTGTTGCCTTATATGGTG
>JABSPC010000746.1 GCA_013215515.1 Crocinitomicaceae bacterium | reverse complement strand
GTGATTACAACATTGATCGTGAAATATTTGAAATGTTGAAGCCTACTCTAGAAAATTATTACAAATCATTAGACCCTGCTGATGACTAGTAATATGAAACTCATATTCATTGGGGGAATCATTGCTTTAATGCTTCTCTTAGTTTGGCTCTTCAGCGGCGAGGGAGGTAGTGATGGTGAAGGCCGGCCTCATGTTTCTTCCAACTGGAACAAGCGCTTTCAACCATTTGATAAAGATCCATTGGGACTTTATCTATTCAACACCTTAGTAGAAGCACACCTCTATTCTTCGAAAGATGTACATGAAGTAATCAGTTGGTATGAATTGGATTCATTAATTCATTCTGGAAAAAAGGAAAAGACATTTATGTTTGTGGGAAATATTTTTGGCCTGCAAGACGAAGAAATGGATTCAATTATGTCGAGCGTTAGCCGGGGTTCTGAACTATTTTTGAGCTACAATGGAGTTACGAGTAACATCATGCGAAACTTCTTTGTCAAGTATGAGGAGAAGCATGAGTATAGCGAGTCCGTCAATGTTTTTACAGATAAACTTAAATGCGAAATACTCAGCATTTATCAAAATGATACAATCGCATGTGAGTGGAACGCGTTTGGTGAGGTTGAAACACGCGGAGACTCGAAATCATTGTCCTCCTTTATGGAAATGGATAATTTCATTGAAATCGAAATAGGCAAGGGAAAAGTACTTTTGCATACGAATCCAGCAATGTTCTATAATTACCAGATTAAAAGAAAGCCCGCTTACAAATACACGGAATATGTGTTGAGTCAATTGGCTAAAAATCAAGATGTATTACTACTTGAATTGGGCCGGCTTTCCGATAATTATGGGAAATATAATACAGATGATCAAACAGGAGAGGAAGGAAAAAAGGACGATAGTTTCCTTAAAATCATTTTTGAAAACCCGACGCTTCTAACCGCATTGTTATTGTCCGTTTTAGGCTTGATATTATTTGTGGCGTTTAGATCAAAACGAATTAGACCTATTATTGAATACCGAGAAAAGAAGAAAGATATGACTTTGGCTTTCGCAGAAACAATCACATCTATTTACTTCTCGAAAAGGAATCCATATGGTCTTCTTCAGGTACAACGAAAGAATTTCTATGCAACAATTCATAGACACTTCTTTGTTGATTTGGCGAGGAGAGATAAAGAGGACGATAAGGACTTGATAATTCTAGCAGAAAAGAGCAATAAATCACTCGAAGAAATTAAGAGTATTGTTCACAAACTAGAGAGCAAGGAAGCAACGAAGATTAATGAACAAGACATTAGTGAAATGGCGCGAAAACAACTCCTTTTCTATCAAGAGGTAGGGATTATTTCAGAAGCAATGCAAGAGCGTTTAGAGGAGAAAACAAAGATATTCAGACGTGGACTTTTACTTCCTGTACTACTTGTTTTAGTAGGCTTGTTCGCGATTATTCTTGGAGCGTATTATTTGGTTACAGCTGTTGGCGTTGGTATAACATTATGGCCTGTTGGAATTACATTGGTTACGCTTGGGGTTATTCGTCTTTCGAAACCATTTATGAAAGTGGATCCAGAGGTATTCACCTATTACACTTCGCTTGGAATAAAGAAAATTTACAAACGAGAAGACCTGATTCGAATTGAAATGAAGGAATCAGGAGTCGTGATAAAATTCACAGACAATAGAACTTTGATTATTAATTACTGGGATTTAAGTCGCTTCGACAGAAACGAATTCGACCGATTTATTGCTAAACTTCATACTTTAGAATTATGATAGAAGAGAACGAAAACACAAACGCACCTCAAGAAGAGGGAAGTAACGGTTCTGAAAGCCAAAAGACGTCAGACGCACAGGATCATTCGGCATATATGCCTTCGGCAGATACTCCTGCACCTACCAATGGGGAATCAACTCCAGCGCTATCGGAAGAAGAAGCTGCTGTTCCAGAAACTACGCGAGCAGAAACGGTGTCAACACCAGCTCCAACTCAAGGCTTTGGGTTTGAACGTCAAAATCAAGAATTGTTATGGGTATCGCAAAAGGTTAGCGATGTTCGAGCAGAGCTTGGTAAGTACATTATTGGACAACATGAAATGGTCGACTTAATGATGACAGGGATTTTCGCCAATGGGCATCTTTTACTTGAAGGAGCTCCTGGTGTAGCAAAAACTCTTGCGGCGAAGGTTTTATCTAAGTCATTGGACGTTGATTTTTCCAGAATTCAATTTACACCTGATATGATGCCTTCAGATGTAATTGGAACGTCCGTTTATAACATGAATGATTCAACGTTCTCCTTTAAAAGAGGCCCGATATTCTCAAACATCGTTTTGATTGATGAGATCAACCGTGCCCCTGCCAAAACACAAGCAGCGTTGTTTGAAGTAATGGAGGAAAGACAAATAACCTATGATGGCAAGTGCTATCCAATGAGTTTTCCGTTTATAGTTATCGCAACTCAAAATCCAATTGAACAAGAAGGAACGTACAATCTTCCAGAAGCACAATTGGATAGGTTCTTATTCAAAATTAAATTAGGATACCCTTCTTTGGAAGAGGAAGAGCACATATTACACCGCTACAAAAACAGTATTCAAACGCCATCTTTGGATGATGTTAAAGCTGTCTTTAATGCTGATGAGATTAAAAAAATTCAAACGGCAGTTGAAAATGTAGTTGTCGAAAATAACCTTGTGAAGTACATCGCTTCGATTACACATAAAACAAGGAACCACGGAAAAATTTATTTGGGAGGATCGCCTCGTGCGTCTCTTTCAATTATTCGTTCATCGAAGGCAATTGCGGCTATTAGAGGGCGTGATTTTGTTACACCCGAAGACATTCAATTTGTCGCAGTTCACGTTTTAAACCACCGTTTGATTTTAACCCCTGAAGCAGAGATGGAAGGTGTTTCACCAGAAGATGTAATAAGCGAGATTCTTAAAACATTGGAAGTACCTAGATAGGCTTGAAAGTAATTAAAAACATACATCTTACTCGTTGGTTTTTCGCCTTGTTTTCTGGTGTAATTGTGCTCTACGTTGTAGCGTACTCGGTTCCGTCTATGGAGTTTGTTGCCAATGTTATTCTTGCTTCACTTATTGGCTTGACTGCCGTTGATGCCTTATTGGTTTTCACTAAAGCACATCCAATTGAGGTAACAAGGAAGGTAAATTCTAGATTGAATCTCGGGGACAACAATAAAGTTGTTTTAACGGTTAAAAACAAAACGAATCAGCCGCTTAACTTTAGTATGATTGAGGGTTATCCAGTAGAAATGCAGGACCGTAAAACCGTATTAAAGGGTTCGCTACTTTCAGAAAAAGAAAAGGAATTTGAATACCAATACCATGCTTCTGAGAGGGGGAAATTTGAATTTGGAGATGTCTTCATAATTATTCGCTCGATATTTTTTATGGCATCGAGAGGAATTACGATTCCATTAAAGGAAGAGGTGCACGTTTACCCATCGGTTTTGC
>JABSPC010000745.1 GCA_013215515.1 Crocinitomicaceae bacterium | reverse complement strand
CGAAAATAATGACGGCATAAATCAGGTTCCGCTTATTTTTTGTTTTTAGGAACTTAAAAAAGTGAAATAGGAAAATGGAATTAAGAGCAAACAGATATAAATGCGGTAAGTCAAACTGTTTGGTGAACGTTATCAATATGTTGCTACCGATATATATTAGTAACATTGTCCAGCCAGCAACTTTGTCCGAGACATGAAGAAGCAATAACTTTCGGAAGTATCCGAGACCTAATAATGTGAATAGTAAAACATTTAGGATTGAAGTAATGTGGTAAGGAGTGCTGAATCCGTCTGTTTCATATCCAGAACTTCGTGCAATTGTATCTCCAATAATATATGACGGAAGATAGATGTAGGAAAGTCCAATGTGATAAATATCAACGTAACCTCCATTTGGACGCTGAAGAAGCTGATATACTGGGTATCCTTCGCAATGCTCGTCTTGAATTCCTTGGGCCCATTCAGGAGTCATCTTTAACGACCCTTTATTAAACAAGTGAGGTAAGTACATGTAATATCCAAATCCATCAGCAACAGTCAAGCAACGGTCAGGTTTCGAAATCAACTTATCCAAGCGTTGAATTGCAACTAAACAGAAGACAAAAGATAGTAGTATCAACATCTTTCCTGAGAAGCTTCTAAAAAGTTTCATTTAACTGTTCTATTTGTTGGTGCTTGAAATGCTAGATTGGTCATACAATGATAGTGAAATAATATTTTCCGCTAAATCAATTTAAATCAAACTTAAATCTAAGAACGTTATAAGGATGTATCTTATCATTATTCTACTTCTTAGAAATTAGCCGCTATGAAAAGGTATGCAATCGTATTAATTTTAGTGTTTTTTAGTTTCAATTCTTCATTACAAGTGTGGGTAGAAGATGGTGCCACTTGGTATTATGATTACAACGCTTTTGGTGGGCGCGATTTATGAAGCTTTATTATGTCCGAGATACTCTTCAGACCGGAGAGAATAGTAAGATTATTCAACTCGATAATTATGAGTTCACCAACGACCAATTCAATAGTTTAATTTTCTTGGGAGCCGATTCTGTTCAGCATTATAATGTGTATTCGAGTTCCGATTCTGTGTTCTAGTGGACAAATGGCAGCACCAACTTATTTTTGATTTTAATGCCCAAGTCAATGATTCTTGGATAATTGATATTAGCTCTGGTGCTCGGGAGTTATGCGGTGATACGTCTCGGGTAATTGTTCTTGATAATGGAATTTAAAACATTCAAGGTCCAGATTATCGTTATGTTGATCTCGAACGAGTGCCTGGATCTCATTACCAAATGTCAGGTCGCTACTTTGAGCGTTTTGGTGGAGGTAACTTTCTGTTTCCAATGGTATACACTTGTGATTCTACAATTATACCTGAGTAGATTCAGATTATCGGAATAAAGTGTTTCCAAGACGATAGTCTTTATTATAATCCTACAGTGGAGGGTTGCCAGGACTATTTGACTCAAGTTGAATTGAGCGCGGAAGAATTAAGTGTCTCCAAGATTGTGTTAAAACCGAACCCAGCGATTAACGAAATTCAATTGGTAGGAATCAATGTTAAGTCAGTTAGGGTCAACAGTGCTTCAGGAGAATTACAAATGACCATATCACCTTAGTGAAAGTCAGAAAAAATAGACGTTTCCAAATTGCAATCTGGTATTTATTTTGCAAATTTTCATTTGAGTAATGGGCAATACATTTGCAAAAAGCTAGTCAAGTAATAGTTGAAACCTTATTTATAATTATCGATGTACGTGTCTCCTTTATTTTAATTCTTCTTACATTTGAATTGATCAAATTTCCCGAAATTTATTTCTATAAGTCGGACTTTTTAGCCGATGAAATAGTAAAAAAAAGATGTAAACACATAATTGTGAAAAAAGCATCATTTTTTCCCTTTATCCCTTGATTTATAATTTTTTCCTGCTATCTTTGCACCCCGAAAAGTGTTTTTGGGACAGTGATTTTATTAATTAAAGTAACAGTATTTTTATGCCAACTATCCAACAATTAGTTCGCAAAGGGAGAACAGCAGTGGTGAAGAAAAGCAAGTCAGCAGCGCTTGATTCTTGCCCGCAGCGTAAAGGGGTATGTGTAAGAGTTTACACCACTACACCTAAGAAGCCAAATTCAGCAATGCGTAAAGTTGCCAGAGTTAGACTTACAAATGGTAAAGAAGTGAATGCATACATCGGTGGTGAAGGTCACAACCTTCAAGAGCACTCGTTAGTATTAGTGCGTGGAGGAAGAGTAAAAGATCTTCCAGGTGTACGATACCACATCGTTCGTGGTGCGGAAGATACAGCAGGTGTTGAAGGAAGAACACAACGTCGATCTAAGTATGGAGCTAAGAGACCTAAGAAGTAACCTTTTAAGATTTAAAAGAAGATGAGAAGAAGAAAAGCGAAGAAGATAGCGATCCTTCCGGACCCAAAGTTCAACGACAAGCAGGTAACTAAGTTTGTCAACAACATGATGATGGATGGAAAGAAGAATCTATCATTTAAAATATTTTACGAAGCGATTGATATCGTTGACGCAAAAGTAGAAGACGCAACAGGATTAGAAACTTGGAAGAAAGCATTGGAGAACATTAATCCTCCAGTTGAAGTACGTAGCCGTCGTGTTGGTGGTGCTACTTTTCAAATTCCTACACCAGTTCGTGAAGGACGTAAGCATTCATTAGGAATGAAATGGTTGATCGGTTTCTCTCGTAAGAGAAACGAAAAAACGATGGCTCAAAAATTAGCTGCAGAGATTATCGCTGGATCTAAAGAAGAAGGAGCTGCTTACAAGAAGAAAGAAGATACATTAAGAATGGCTGAGGCAAACAAAGCATTCTCACATTTTAGATTTTAAGAGATGGGAAGAGATCTTAAATACACAAGAAATATTGGTATTGCCGCGCATATCGATGCAGGTAAAACTACTACGACTGAGCGTATTCTTTATTACGGTGGTGTAAATCACAAAATTGGAGAAGTTCACGATGGTGGGGCTACGATGGATTGGATGGAGCAAGAGCAAGAAAGAGGTATTACAATTACTTCTGCAGCTACTACTCTTAATTGGGATTACCGTGGTCATGAATACCACGTAAATATTATTGATACACCAGGTCACGTTGATTTTACTGTTGAGGTGAATCGCTCTTTACGTGTTCTTGATGGATTGGTGTTCTTGTTTTCTGCTGTTGATGGTGTTGAACCACAATCAGAAACGAACTGGAGACTAGCAAATAACTATAATGTTCCTAGAATCGGATTCGTTAATAAAATGGACCGTCAAGGAGCTGATTTCATAAACGTGTGTAGGCAGGTTAAAGAAATGTTAGGAAGCCACGCGTTACCATTACAAATCAATATCGGTGCTGAAGATGATTTTATGGGAGTTGTTGATTTAATCAACTTCAAAGGAATTACTTGGAGCGAAGAAGATATGGGGATGACTTTTCAAGAAGTCCCTATTCCTGATGATGTTCTTGAAGAAGCAACTCAATTAAGAGAAGAATTGTTGGAGGCTGTTGCTGAATTCGATGATAACTTAATGGAAAAATACTTCGAGGATCCAGATTCTTTAACTGAAAGAGAAATTTTGGATGCGTTAAGGGAGGCTACAATCTCTGGTAAAGTTGTACCAATGATGTGTGGTTCTGCTTTTAAGAACAAAGGCGTTCAAGCAATGTTGGATATGGTAATGGAAATTCTTCCGTCACCAATGGATGTTGATGGAATTGAAGGAATTAATCCTAAAACGGATGAGTCAGTTGTTCGTCAACCATCGATTGACGAGCCCTTCGCAGCTTTAGCATTTAAAATTGCGACGGATCCTTTTGTAGGTCGTTTGTGTTTTGTACGAGCTTATTCTGGAAAATTAGAAGCAGGTTCTTATGTACATAAATCGCGTTCAGGGAAGAAAGAGAGAATCTCTCGTATTTTCCAAATGCATGCCGATAAGCAAAACCAAGTTCCAGAATTAGGGGCAGGTGATATCGCAGCATTCGTTGGATTTAAAGATATTAAGACAGGAGATACATTGTGTGATGAAAAATTCCCAATCGTATTGGAATCAATGGATTTTCCAGACCCGGTTATTGGTGTTGCTATTGAGCCTAAAACTCAAGCCGATGCAGATAGATTAGGTGTTGGGTTGTCTAAATTAGCCGAGGAGGATCCTACTTTCCAAGTTAAAACAGACGAAGATTCAGGGCAAACAATTATCTCAGGAATGGGTGAGTTGCACTTGGAGATTATTGTTGATCGTTTGAAGCGTGAGTTTAAAGTTGAGGTGAACCAAGGTGCACCTCAAGTTAGCTATCGTGAGAACATTACTGCTCCAGTTGAACATAGAGAAGTTTTCAAGAAACAATCAGGTGGACGTGGTAAATTCGCAGACATCGTTATTACGATTGAGCCTCGAGATGATTTGGAGAAAACTGGATTGGAATTCATTAACAAAGTTAAGGGCGGTAACGTTCCTAGAGAATTTATTCCTTCAGTTGAAAAAGGATTTAAGGAGTCAATGAAGAATGGTATTTTGGCGGGCTTCGAAATGGATGCAATGAAAGTTACATTGAAAGATGGTTCTTTCCACGCTGTCGATTCGGATGCTTTGTCTTTTGAATTGTGTGCTAAGTTGGCATTCAAATCAGCACTACCTCTTGCAAAACCAGTACTTCTTGAGCCAATAATGAATTTGGAGGTGGTAACACCAGAAGCGAATATGGGTGATATTGTTGGTGACCTTAACCGTCGTCGAGGATTGATGAAAGGTATGGATGATAGAGCTGGATCTAAAGTTGTTAAAGCGGATGTTCCATTATCAGAAATGTTCGGTTACGTAACTCAATTAAGAACGATGTCATCTGGGCGCGCTACGTCTAGTATGGAGTTCTCACACTTTGCAGAAGCACCAAAGAATGTTGCGGAAGAAGTGATTGCAAAAATTAAAGGTGTTTCAGCATAATAATTAAAGAGATGAATCAAAAAATTAGAATCAAATTGAAATCGTACGATCACAATTTAGTTGACAAATCAGCTGAGAAGATCGTTAAAACGGTAAAAGCAACAGGAGCAGTTGTAAGTGGACCAATTCCATTGCCAACGCACAAGAGAATTTATACTGTATTGAAATCTCCACACGTAAACAAAAAAGCACGGGAGCAATTCCAATTGTGTGCTTACAAACGTTTGTTAGATATCTATAGTTCTTCTTCTAAAACTGTTGATGCATTAATGCGTTTGGAGTTACCAAGCGGTGTTGATGTAGAGATCAAAGTGTAAGTAAATTAAGTTATAAATTATAAATAGTTAAAGTATGCCAGGAATTATTGGTAGAAAAGTCGGAATGACTAGCATTTACAGTGCCGAGGGCAAAGCAATGCCATGCACGGTGATAGAAGCTGGTCCTTGTGTTGTGACTCAGGTCAAAACACAAGACAGAGATGGTTACGAGGCTGTTCAATTGGGATTTGGAGACCGCAAGGAAAAAAATACTCCAAACGCAATGAAAGGTCACTTTAAGAAAGCTAAGACAGACCCTAAGTCTAAATTAGCTGAGTTTAAAGGTTTTGCGGAACTTAATCTCGGAGATACAGTAAACGTAGACATCTTTGAAGAAGGTGAATTTGTTGCTGTAGTAGGAACATCAAAAGGTAAAGGTTTCCAAGGTGTTGTCAAACGTCACAATTTTGCTGGTGTTGGACAAGCTACTCATGGTCAGCACAACAGACTAAGAGCACCAGGTTCTATTGGAGCAGCTTCTTATCCAGCACGTGTATTCAAAGGAATGCGAATGGGCGGTCAAATGGGTAACGAGCGCGTGAAAATGGAAAACCTTGAAGTCTTGAAAGTTCTTGCAGATAAGAATTTAATTATAGTGAAAGGATCTATTCCTGGATCTAAAGGTTCAACCGTAATAATCGAGAAGTAATGAAATTAAAAGTAACAAGCGCAAAAGGAGCTGCTACGACTAAAGAAGTTAGCTTGTCAAAAGAGGTTTTCGGAATTGAACCTAATGATCACGCTATCTATTTAGATGTTAAGCAACATTTAGCTAACCGTCGTCAAGGAACGCACAAGGCTAAAGAAAGAGCTGAAATTCAAGGTTCTACAAGAAAGATCAAGAAGCAAAAAGGAACTGGTGGAGCACGTGCAGGTAGTATCAAGTCTGGTACTAGAGTAGGTGGTGGTCGTATCTTTGGACCTCGTCCACGTAACTACCATTTCAAGTTAAATGTGAAAACGAAAAGATTGGCGCGTAAGTCAGCTTTCTCTTATAAGGCTAAATCAAGTGATATCATGGTGATTGAAGATCCAAAATTGGACGCTATCAAAACTAAAGATTTCAAAGCCTTAATCAGTGACTTGAAATTAGAGAACGAAAAAGTTCTAATGATTTTAGGTGAAAAAAATGACAATGTTTATTTGTCATCACGTAACCTTAAAAAAGTAAAGGTCGTAACAGCAGACTCTGTTAATACATATGATGTGTTAAATGCAGGAAAAGTTGTAATGGTTAAAAGTTCAATTGAAGCAATCGAAAAGATTCTAAACTAATTGAGAGATGAAGAACATTATTAAAAAGCCAATCATAACAGAAAAAGCAACGGGACAAAGCGAAATCTTTAACCGTTTCACATTTGCTGTAGATAGAAGTGCAAATAAGATTGAAATTAAAAATGCCGTCGAGAACATGTATGGAGTCACTATTACTGACGTACGTACTATGAATTATGGCGGTGGGAAATCCTCTACGAAGTATACGAACAGAGGTATCGTTGAGCAGCCAAGTAAAAAATGGAAAAAAGCCATTGTTACTGTTGCAGATGGAGAGACGATTGATTTATTTAATAACTTTTAAGTACTAAAAAAATGGGTCTTAAAAAATTCAAGCCTACAACTCCAGGGCAAAGACACAAGGTCATCAGCGACTATTCTGACCTTGCCAAAAAAGCTCCTGAAAAGAGCTTGGTAAAAGGAAGAAGCAAGTCTGGCGGTCGAAACAATGACGGTAAAATGACCATGCGTTATATTGGAGGTGGTCATAAGCAAAGATACCGTGAAATTGATTTCAAAAGAGAAAAGCATGGTGTACCTGCAACTGTTAAGTCGATCGAGTACGATCCAAACAGAACAGCACGTATCGCTTTGTTGTATTATGCAGATGGTGAAAAACGTTACATTGTTGCTCCTGAAGGATTGAAGGAAGGTGATGTCGTATCGTCTGGATCTGAAGCAACGCCTAATGTTGGAAACGCTATGTTCTTAGCGGATATTCCATTAGGTACTGTGATTCATAATATCGAATTGAAGCCTGGAAAGGGTGGAGCAATTGCTCGTGGAGCAGGAACTTACGCTCAACTAAACGCAAGAGATGGTCGTTATGCAATTGTTAAAATGCCTTCTGGGGAAACTAGAATGATTTTAATTACTTGTTTAGCAACGATCGGATCTGTATCTAATTCTGAACACAACCTATCTGTTTCTGGTAAAGCCGGAAGAACGAGATGGCAAGGACGTCGTCCTAGAGTACGTGGTGTAGTAATGAATCCAGTCGATCACCCAATGGGTGGTGGTGAAGGTAAGAATTCTGGTGGTCATCCAAGATCACGTAACGGAATTCCTGCTAAAGGATATAAGACACGTTCGAAGAAGAAATATTCGGATAAGTTTATTGTTGAAAGAAGAAAAAAATAATTAGGATATGAGTCGTTCATTAAAAAAACCACCATTTGTGCACTATAAGCTTATGAAGCGAGTAGATGACGCACAAGATTCAGGTAACAAGCAAGTTATCAAAACATGGTCAAGAGCAAGTACTATAACTCCTGAGTTTGTTGGATTAACTTTCGCAGTTCATAATGGTAATAAATTTATTCCTGTTTTTTGTACAGAGAACATGGTAGGTCACAAGCTTGGAGAATTTGCTCCAACTCGTAACTTCCGTGGTCACGGTGGGAATAAAAAAGATAAGAAAAGATAGTTATGGGAGCTAGAAAAAGATTAAAAGCAGAAGCTAGAAAAGAGGCTAATAAGTCAATCGCATTCGCGAAATTGAACAAGTCTCCTATTGCGCCGAGAAAAATGAGATTGGTTGCAGATCTTATAAGAGGAGTTGAGGTAAACAAAGCTCTAAACGTATTGCAACATAACGCTAAAGATGCATCAGTTAGCCTTGGAAAATTACTTCGTTCAGCGATTGCCAATTGGGAAGCAAAGAATGAGGGTCAGAATATCGAAGAAACTACTCTTTACGTTAAGGAAATCCAAGTTGATAGTGCAGCAATGTTGAAGAGAATTCAACCAGCACCTCAAGGAAGAGCGCATAGAATTAGAAAAAGATCAAATCACGTAACTATCGTCGTTGACGCTAGAAGCGCGGAATAATTTTAGATAAATGGGACAAAAAACAAATCCAATAGGAAATAGATTAGGTTTCATCCAAGGATGGGATTCTAATTGGTATGGAGGTAATGACTATAAGGAGAAAATCGTTGAAGACGACAAAATCCGTAGATACCTCAAAGCTCGTTTATCTAGAGCAAGCATTGCTAAGATTATTATTGAACGTACACTTAAGTTGGTAACCGTTACTATCAACACTGCGCGCCCAGGAGTAATCATTGGTAAAGGTGGTCAAGAGGTTGATAAATTGAAAGAAGAGTTGAAGAAGTTGACGAAAAAGGATATCCAAATCAACATTTTCGAGGTGAAACGTCCAGAATTGGATGCTCGATTAGTTGCGGATGGAATTGCTCGTCAAATTGAAGCTCGTATTTCTTTTAGAAGAGCAATCAAAATGAGCATCGCGAGTACAATGCGTATGGGAGCAGAAGGAATCAAAGTAAAGATTTCCGGACGTTTGAATGGCGCAGAAATGGCTCGTTCAGAGATGTACAAGGATGGACGTACTCCGTTACACACGTTCAGAGCTGACATCGATTACGCTTTGGCTGAAGCACACACTACTTATGGTCGTATCGGTATAAAGGTATGGATCATGAAAGGTGAAGTTTATGGCAAACGCGATCTTTCACCAAACATCGGTCAAGCTTCTGGAAAAGGAGGTGGAAAAAGACAGCACGGTAGTGGAGGTAAAAGAAGACCAAAAAAATAGAAGTTTCGTCCCGATAAATATCGGGATCGAAATTATAAACAAAATTTAATATCATAGAAAGATGTTATCACCAAAAAGAACCAAATTTAGAAAAGCCCAGAAGGGAAGAAATAGAGGACTTGCTCACAGAGGAAGTACAGTTGATTTCGGATCTTTCGGACTGAAGACTTTGGAGCCAGGATGGCTTACTTCTCGTCAAATTGAAGCTTCTCGTATCGCCGTTACTAGATACATGAAGCGTGAGGGTAAAGTATGGATCCGCATTTTCCCAGACAAGCCGGTAACTAAAAAACCAGCTGAAGTACGTATGGGTAAAGGTAAAGGGGCACCAAGTCACTTCGTAGCAGTAGTTAGACCGGGACGTATTCTTTTCGAATGTGACGGCGTATCGTACGAAACAGCGAAAGAAGCAATGCGTTTGGCAGCACAAAAACTACCTGTTAAATGTAAATTTGTGACTCGTCACGATTTTGTTGTACCGGGAAAATAGTTAGAAAATGAAGCAGCAAGAAATTACAAAGATGTCTGACGCAGACATTAAAGATCAAATCGCCACAACTAGCGAGCAATTAGCTAAGATGAAATTATCTCATAGCGTTGCTCCAATGGAGAACCCATTGCAGATTAAACACGTTAGAAAGACTGTCGCGAGATTGAAAACAGAATTAACTAAAAGAGAAGCTCAAGCCTAGGCTTGGGACTCGCAAATTAGCTTACAATGGAAAAGCGAAATTTAAGAAAAGAACGTATAGGGATTGTTACTAGTAATAAGATGGATAAGTCTGTTGTTGTTGCAGTAGAAAGAAAAGTAAAACACCCTAAGTATGGAAAGTTCATTAAGAACACTACTAAGTTCGTAGCTCATGATGAGAAAAATGAATGTGGAGAAGGTGATACAGTTCGTATCATGGAAACACGTCCTCTTTCGAAGTCTAAGAACTGGAGACTGGTAGAGATTGTTGAACGCGCTAAATAATTAAGAGTAATGATACAAACTGAATCAAGACTAAAAGTAGCAGACAACTCTGGAGCAAAGGAGGTATTGTGTATCCGTGTTTTAGGAGGGACAAAACGTCGTTATGCTTCTGTAGGAGATAAAATTGTCGTTACTGTTAAAAGTGCAATGCCTTCAGGTG
>JABSPC010000744.1 GCA_013215515.1 Crocinitomicaceae bacterium | reverse complement strand
GAGAACAATAAAGCAACGGTATGTTTATCTAAACCCAGAGTCAAACGGACTCGATCTTTTTAAAGGTATTGAAGTGTTTATGGAAAGATACAATAATCGCAGACATCAAGGCATTGGAAGAATCGCTCCCAATATCAAATATAAAATGGCTGCTTAGTATGAAAATTAATAACTTAACAAGCTAGAGAAATGGTCCGACAGATGGGGAGTACTATATTCAACCAATAATTGACTTCTCAAAGCTAGAGTGAAGCATGCAGTTTAGGTGTTGTTGTAGAAGTTTATTCTACTTTAATAATTGATTTAGTGCTTGTCAATCCAGAGGCGTTGTCAATGAAGGTGATAAGAATTATTCCGGGCCTAGCTGATCTTAAGTCAATCGCAAATTCCTTTTGATTAACTATTTCAATTTTCTTGATTTTTCGTCCAAGGAGATCATTAATGAATATGCTTCCATTTTGAGTTGATGTAAATGATACATTTATTGTATTTGTGTATGGATTAGGGTATACAGAAAAGTCATTGTTCGATGATGATAATTCTATGACGGAATTGAAGTTCCCTAAACGATATACCGAGCCTAAATCAGAAACGGCAATGGCTGTCGTTCCGTTAATCATATGCACTGCATTAATAACTTCAGTACTTGTTGAGACATAATTATCTATTGACCATGTCTCACCATAATCTTGTGTTTTTAAAATTGCTTCATTGTTTCCTACAATAAAACCGATATTATCATAGAAATAAACATCCTGCAAACCAGTAGTTACAGGCGTAGCAATGGAGTCCCATGTAATTCCAGCATCAATTGATTTATAGATTGTTGAAGAGGAGGCAATAGCTATGATGATATCTTCATTGATGGCAAATATGCTACTAGCCAAACCCAAGACCATAGTCGATGAAGGTGAAAAATTCCAGGAATCCCCGCCATCTACTGATTTGAGAATACTAGGACTTCCTATTGTGCATGCGTAGCAAGTTGAGTCAGTAGGACAGCTTATGTCCGTTATCGGATAAAAAGGTAGTGCACTATTATAAACAATATTCCAATTCAAACCTGCATCAGTAGTTTTGAATATTTCACCATACCAATTCGAAACGAGCCCAGTGTCAGTATTCATAAAGTGAATGGCATCGGTAGCAACTGTGGATACCGTAGGGAAGTGAATTGTGTCCCATGTATTACCAGCATCGTTAGTTTTATAGAAAATGGGACTTCGGTTAGTACAATAGATACTGTTTGAATCAATAACTTCAACTTTGTACATCCAACCGCCAGATGGATTAACAACATGAAGAATCGTGTCCCAGCTAGTCCCCCCGTTATTTGATTGAAATATCATTCCACTCATATAATAGCCGACAGAATCAGTACCTACAGCATAAATGTTATTTAAATCACTGGCTTCAACATCTAATAGTGAACTATTCAAAATGTTAGGATTTTTAGTCCATTGGCCGTATGATTGAAGTCCGATGAAAAGTAAAGAGAATAGTAAGAAGAATTTCATGTTTTCTAATTTTCTACAACGGGAGGCTTCGCAAAAACCTCTTTTTTTGTAAAAGTTACTCCTATTTTCAATACTAGCGTCTATCAGTTGTTCCAATCAGTTGTTCCAATTTTCAATTATTGAAAACCGGAATTGGATTTTACGAAAAATAAAAAGGTCTTAAAAAGACTTTATTTGGTTCCATTTTCTTCAAAAAAAGATGAATAAGGTCTTTCAACCTTCTTTTTAAGTCCTTTTTGTCTAAAATGGACATAATCCTCCTCAGATTGTAGCACATCATGATTAAATTGACCTCTGACAAGACATT
>JABSPC010000743.1 GCA_013215515.1 Crocinitomicaceae bacterium | reverse complement strand
ACTGCACCAGTGACGGTAAATGTTGAATGCATCGGACATGTTCCAGCTTGGAATATCTTAGATGTAAACGACGAAGCAGATAACTGTACTGTCAATCCAGTAGTTGCATTTGTAGGAGATGTGTCAGACGGACTATCTTGTCCTGAAACGATTACAAGAACATACTCAATCACTGATGATTGCGGAAACCAAATTACGGTTGATCAATTAATCATTGTAAATGATGTGACGAATCCAACAGGAACTGCACCAGCAACTATTAATGTTGAATGTATCGGAGATGTACCAGCAAATGATCCATTATTGATCACAAACGAAGCAGATAACTGTACAGTAAATCCAGTTGTTGCATGGGTAGGAGATGTAAGTGATGGACTTGCTTGTCCTGAGACAATCACAAGAACCTATTCAATCACTGATGATTGTGGAAACCAAATTACGGTTGATCAATTGATCATTGTGAATGATGTAACTGCACCAACAGCATCGGACCCATTACCGGTTCCAGTACCTAGTTCAGGTGATGTTCCAGTACCAGATCCATTGGTTGTAATTGACGAATTGGATAACTGTACAGCGAACCCTGTAGTTGCATGGGTAAGTGATGTATCGGATGGAAATGTTTGTAATGGAGAAATCATTACAAGAACATATTCAGTAACTGATGATTGTGGAAACCAAATCTTGGTAACTCAAGAGATCACAATTCTTGCGGTTCCAGCACCAATCGATGCAGGACTTGATCAAGTAATTTGTCAAGGGGAATTGGTAACGATCGTTGCTGATAATCCTTGGAACGTTCCAATCGTATGGAATCCAGTTGTTCCTGTAGGTCAATTTGATCCATTAGTGACAACAACGTACACAGTAACGGCAAATAATTTTGGTTGTATTTCAACGGATGAAATGACTGTAACAGTTATACCACTTCCAGTAGTAAGCTTCACGGCGGACAATCTTTCAGGATGTGCGCCGATGACAGTTACATTGACGAATACAACTCCTGGGATTACTTCAGATTGTGTTTGGTCAGTAGGAGGTGTGCCGTTTACAGGTTGTACAATAACTACAACACTAGATGCTGGATTGTATGACGTGACATTAGGAACAACAAATGATCTTGGATGTTCTTCGATCATTACATATACAGATTACTTGTATGTTGAAGCAATGCCACTAGCGGCGTTTACACCATCTCAAACTGAATTGACAAATATCTTTACTGAAGTAATATTCACAAATAACTCAGTGGGTGCAACAGATTACTCTTGGGTATTTGGTGATCAATCAGGATCAACAGCAGAGACAAGCCCAACACATACTTTCCCGAATGATGAAGGAGGAAGTTACTTGGTTGAGTTGATTGCGATGACTCCGTTAGGATGTAGAGATACTGCTTGGGCAACAATCCATGTCATCGAAGAAGTGATTTACTATATACCAAATACGTTTACGCCAGATGGAGATAGTTTCAATGAGTATTTTGAACCGGTATTCACAAGTGGCTATGATCCTTATGATTTCGATTTATTTATCGTCAACAGATGGGGTGAATTGATTTGGGAATCTCACGACGCATCAGTTGGATGGGATGGTACTTATGGTAACTCTGGAAAACTTGTTCAGAACGGAACATACACTTGGAAAATTGAATTCAAGACAACCGAAACTGATGAACGCATGATGGTCATTGGTCATGTGAATATCGTTAAATAGCCATATATATAAAAGTTAAAGGCATGCTATCAATCGCTAATAGTAATAACTTTTTAAGTGAATGAGACCTAGTGTACAAAATAGTTGTCTATACAAGACAACGTGGGTAATGGGATCTACTGTTAAATAAGGACTTCTAGATTAGTGGTAGCGAATCTAATACCACAGTAGTTTTACTTCTCTACCCAGGATGTATAACGTTTTGGCTAAACTGCTTTTTAATTCAGTTTAGGTTTTGT
>JABSPC010000742.1 GCA_013215515.1 Crocinitomicaceae bacterium | reverse complement strand
GAAAAAGTAAAAACGTGTGTAAATATTTCCGAAGCACTTTTATTACTGATTCTATAAGCAGAGTAATAAGCGGGATGAAACCTGTTGAAATACAGCAGTTAAGTCACAATAAAATATTGATTCGTAGTGGAAATAGGTTCTTGGTTTATGATAAGGGGAAGGTTTTTGAGTTCAATTTCGATAATGGTCTGTCAAGTAAATCTTTTAATTGTTTTTATCCAGACATAGAAGGGAATATCTGGATAGGCACACTAACTAATGGTCTTAACAAGTTGAAAAGAAATACCTTTAATTCTAATATCAATGAGCATTTGTTTAAAGAATCTGTTCGTGCTATATACCAAATGAGAGACAGTTCCATTTGGATTGGCTTTAAACATGGGCAATTACAATACATAGACAAAAATAAGGTGCTCCATAACTTTCCAAAACGGGGTGAATCAAGCATATACTCTATTTTAGAAGATAGAAAAGGGAACAAATGGATTGGAACTTATAGCCAGGGAATTTATCAATACAAAGCGAATGGAGACAGCACTTTTTTAAGATCAGAAGGGATATTTAAACCAGCTTTTATTCGTGCTCTTTTTGAAGATTCGAAAGGGGTGATTTGGATTGGTGCTGAAGACGGTATTCATAAATTTGAACATAACGATTTTAAAAAGATAGAAGGTGTGGGGTATGAGAATGTCACTTGTGTTACAGAGAGTAGTAAAGGAGTTATTTATTATGGTTCATTTGATGGTATTGGTGTAATAGATGGTAAACATCACTCTGCTTTATCAGGATTTGCTAAGTGCAATGTTCGGTGTATTTATGAAGATAAGCAAGGGGTTGTTTGGGTAGGAACTTACGGGGCCGGATTGATTAGGTACAAGAATGGTTATTGTTTTAATTTTGGAGCTCAAAATGGGATGCTTAACCAATATGTTAGTTCTATAGTAGAAGATGAATTTGGTTTTTTGTGGATGAGCTCAAATCAAGGAATGTATCGTGTAGAGAAAAACAGCTTAAACAACCTAGCGGAAGGGAAATCAAAAATTCTCAATAGCAGAAATTATTTGAGTGCAGATGGGTTACGCAATGTTGAGTTTAACGGCGGCATGCAAAATTCAGCCTGTACAGATAACAATGGTTCCATTTGGTTTCCAACATTATCTGGAGTTGTGACAATCAATCCGACGGTTATAATTGCCCAAAATCAGCCTAAAATTTTAATTGAAAGCATTAGCATTGATGGACAGGATTTTAATTTGAGCAATAAGCCAGTAATAAATTCAACAAACAATGAGATTCAAATCAGATATACAATACCTACTTTCTCCTTTTCTGAAAATGTTCGCTTCCAATATAAACTGGAAGGCAAGCACTCCGATTGGGTAAATGCTGGAAGCAGACGAACGGCATATTTTAGTAACTTATCTGGCGGTGATTACGTTTTTAAAGTAAGAAGTTACGAAGATCCAACAAACGAGGTGAGCTTTTCCTTCAATGTGCCTATTCAATTATGGTATAGAACCTGGTTTATCGCATGTGAAATTTTACTTGGAATGTTAATTCTATACTTACTTGTACGCTATCGGATTAGATCGATTAAAATGAAAGAAAAGGCGAAGACTGAATTGAATAAAGAGTTTGCTGCTCTGGAATTGAAAGCCTTGCAAGCGCAGATGAATCCTCATTTTATATTTAATGCGTTAAACTCTATCCAACATTTCTATCTGATAAACGATGAGTTGCAGGCCAATGAATATATGGGTAAATTTTCTTCTTTGATGCGGATGTTTCTAGAGCATTCAAAATCTCCTTTTATTACATTAAAAGAAGAGGTAGATCTTCTCAAGCTATACATTGACTTAGAAAACTTACAGTTTGAGAATCCTTTTGATATTGAATTTGACTTAAACCCAGAGATCGAAGGTGATTTTATTGAGATTCCTGGAATG
>JABSPC010000741.1 GCA_013215515.1 Crocinitomicaceae bacterium | reverse complement strand
TGTTTTAAAGTGGACAAGCCAGAAAAATCTTGTTTCATCGTCACCTTGCCAATTGATTTTATATAAGCTGCAATGTCAATTTCATGGTATGCCAGTATTTTCCTGGCAACTGCGCCAGCGGCAACACGACAAGCAGTTTCTCGAGCCGATGATCTTCCTCCTCCTCGATAGTCGCGGTTTCCATATTTTTCATCATATGTAAAATCAGCATGAGAAGGGCGGAAAACATCTTTAATATGATCGTAATCTTTTGATTTTTGATCCTCGTTCGGAATAATGAAACCGATAGAAGTTCCCGTCGTTTTCCCTTCGAACAAACCCGATAAAATTTGAACTGTATCCGACTCTTTACGCTGCGTAACGATTTCAGATTGCCCTGGCTTTCTTCTATCCAAATCGGCTTGAATGGCATCTAAATCAATAGAAATGTTTGACGGGACACCATCTATAACACCACCAATGGCTATTCCGTGAGATTCACCGAAGGTCGATAGTTTGAATATGGTTCCGTATGTTGAAGACATAATTTCGATCGTTAGATCATTCTATTTTTAGATTTTTAGATTTTCCCGAAGCTTCGAAAGACCGAACGATCAAACAATCCTCATTTAAGCACCAATTGTCTCTTTTGTGATTTGTAAAATCTTTCTTACTTCTTCCATCGTTGGAGCTTCAGCATAAGTTCTTAACACAGGCTCAGTTCCAGAAGGGCGAATCATTACCCATCTGTTTTCATCGAAGAAATATTTAAAACCATCAATGGTTCCAACTTCCTTTACTTTGTACTCACCAAAGGTCTTGTATTTATCTGCTTTACAATTTGCGATGATTTCTTGTTTCAATTCTTCAGTGATATGTAAATCACTTCTCTCAAACTTAAATGGACCAACGATTTCATACACTTCAGCAATTAAATCATCTAGTGTTTTACCTGATTTCGCCATAAATTCCCAGATGATTAATCCCATCCAAATTCCATCGCGTTCAGGAATGTGTCCTTTCGTTGCAATTCCACCCGACTCTTCACCTCCAACAAGAACATCTTCTTCCACCATGATACTTGCGATGTATTTGAATCCAATCTTCACAACTTCGCTTTCTAAACCATAATAATCTGACATTACCTTAACTCTAGGCGTTGTACTGAATGCCGTCGCGACCTTACCAGTCATTCCTTTGTAATGTTTCAAATAATGAATCAACAAAAGTATGATGTGATGGGAATCGATAAACTCACCTGATCCATTGTATAAACCAATTCTATCTGCATCACCATCTGTGGCTAATGCGCAATCTATATCTCCTCTTTCTTTAATGAATGTTTCTAATTCTTGTAAATTCTTTGCAATTGGCTCTGGAGCCTGTCCCATAAAAGAAGGATTGTTCTCACAGTGCAAGAATTCAATATGTGGAAGTAATCGCTTCAGTGCATTTTGACCCGATCCGTACATTGCATCATATGCCAATACCAATCCTGATTTTTCAATTGTATCAAGGTCGAAATTTGCTTTTGCATGGTCCACGTACATCGTCTCCAAATCAATCACTTCGATCAAGTCGCTTTCCATTGAAACAGATGTCAAATCGATATTACTCACGTCTGGAATAATATCTTCAACTTCTTGAACTTTCTCTGGCGACAAAGGTCCACCGTGGTGCGATTTCAACTTGAATCCGTTGTATGAAGGAGGATTGTGACTTGCAGTAATAACAACTCCGATTGAACAACCCAATTTCACAGCTCCAAGTGAAATCATTGGCGTTGAAACGAATCCTTTTGCCATTTTAACTGAAATTCCAGCGTTAATGAAAACTTTAACCGCTGTTTC